>NZ_JACARN010000065.1:0-42296 GCF_013386605.1 Pseudomonas sp. IPO3749
CCCCCAGATACAGCCCCATCGCCGCCCCATTCTCCGCATCCACCGACAACTCCAGCCCCTGAATCTGCGGCCACGCCTGCAACGCCGCTGCGGGCAGCGCCTGCAGGCAGGCTTTGCCGAAGCCACGCCCTTGCTGATGCCGATCCACCTGCAACGCATGCAAGGTCGCGCTGTGCTCATCCGCCCAGTGGGGCAGGCAAGGCGGGCGTTTGAGCAGCAGGAAGGCCACGGGCGTTTCGTCGGCGAGCAGGGCGAAGCCCTTGATGGCGTCAGGATGGGGATTGACCAGCAGGCTGTTCAGCGCACAGTAGATATCGCCGGAATACGCCAGTTGCTCGGGGTGCACTTGCAGGGTGTCGAGTTGCTGTTTCTGCGCAAGGCTCAACGTCTCATACAGGGCGAGGCGGGTTTCCATCGGGTGCGTATCCGAAATCCTACAAAGAGGCGTGGATTCTAGCGGGTTTGCCGGGGGCGAAATTATTTTTAAGCGGCTTGTCGATTGGCCGGTGGGCCATTCGACTAAGGGTGTCTTCCGTGATGTTTTCTACCCCGAGGAGTATCGCCATGAGCACGGCCATCAACACCCTGATCGACCAATGGAAACAAGCGGTCACCGCTAAGGATGTCGAGAAGATTGTCAGCTTTTACGCCGACGATATCGTCGCGTTCGACGCCGTTGGCGCCCTGCAATTCAAGGGCAAGACGGCTTACCAGGCACATTGGCAGGCCTGTATGGAATTCTGCCCTGGCCCCGGCATTTTCGACTTTCATGAGCTGCATATCGTTGCCGGAGCAGACAGCGCTTTCGCCCACTGGTTGGCCCACTGCGGCGGCACCGGCCCGGACGGCGTGCTCAAGACCTGCTGGATGCGGGTCAGCGCCGGCTACCAGCGCATCGATGGTCAATGGAAAGTGGTGCATGAACACTGGTCCGCGCCGTTCGACATGGAAACCGGCGCTGGTCTGTTCGACCTGAAACCTTGACCCGCGCGATCTATAGTCAGTCGTCCGAAAATGGAGAAACCCATGAAATATCTCTGCCTGATCTATATCAACGAACAGGTGCTGCACACCTCGCCGGACAGCCCGGCAGACCCTGAGTGTTTCGCCTACGCGCAGTCCGTTCAGGCCAGCGGCCGCATGCTGGCCGCCGAGCCGCTGGAGTCGGTGACCACCGCCACCACTGTGCGCATGCGCAATGGCAAGTTGTCGGTCACTGACGGGCCGTTCGCCGAGACCAAGGAGCAGCTCGCTGGGTTCTACCTGATCGAGGCCCGTGATTTGAACGAAGCGATCCAGGTGGCCGGTGGCATTCCGGCCGCCCGGGTCGGCAGTGTGGAAGTGCGCCCTGTGCGTGAATTGAATCTCTGAATACAACAACCCTAAGACTCAAGAGGTTTACCCCATGTCTACGCAACCTGCCGAGTTTGAATTGTCCATCAGCCGCGTGATCGATGCACCGCGCAGCCGTGTGTTCCGTGCCTGGACCGAACCCGCCTTGCTCCAGCAATGGTGGGGGCCCCATGGCATGACCACCCCCGAGTGCGAAATGAACCTGTGGGTTGGTGGCCTGTTTCGCACCTTGATGCGCGCACCGGACGGCGCCGAATACCCGACCCAGGGTGTGTTTCTGGAAATCGTCGCGCCACGGCGGTTGGTGTTTACCGATGCCTTCACGCCGGGCTGGATTCCGTCTGGCAAGCCGTTCATGACCGCCGAAGTGACGTTGCAGGAAATCGAGGGCAACAAGACGCTTTACACCGCCCGCGCCATGCACTGGAGTGCCGAAGACAAGCAGGCCCACGAAGCCATGGGCTTTCATGACGGCTGGGGCCAAAGCCTGGATCGGCTGGTCACCCTGGTGACCGAGGGCATGCCCGATTGACCCTGTCGGTCGAGGCCATTTACCGCGGCGAATCACGCCGGGTCCTCGCGACGCTTATTCGCTTGCTGGGCGATTTCGACCTGGCCGAAGAAGCCCTGCACGAAGCGTTTTTCGTGGCGGTACAGCGTTGGCCGATAGACGGAGTGCCGGACAATCCCCGCGCCTGGCTGGTGTCGACTGGGCGCTTCAAGGCCATCGACCGTCTGCGCCGCCAGGCGCGGTTCACCCCGTTGTTGCAGGCGCAGGCCGATACACTGGAAGCCGCTGACTGGAGCGATGAAGACGTGGAAGATGACCGCCTGCGCCTGATCTTCACCTGCTGCCATCCCGCGTTGGCGGCCGATGCCCAGGCGGCGTTGACCTTGCGCGAGATCTGCGACCTTACCACCGAAGAAATCGCCCGGGCGTACCTGGCCACGCCGGCCACCATTGCCCAGCGCATCGTGCGGGCCAAGGGCAAGATCCGCGAGGCGAAGATCCCTTACCAAGTGCCCTCCCGCGACGAATTGCCCGAGCGCCTCGAGAGCGTGTTGCGGGTGATTTACCTGGTGTTCAACGAGGGCTATTCGGCGTCCATGGGGGCGGACCTGACCCGCGAGGATCTGACCCGTGAGGCCATTCGGCTAGGCCGATTGTTGATGGAATTGCTGCCCGAACCGGAAGTCATGGGCCTGCTTGCGTTGATGCTGCTACACGAATCCCGTCGCCCGGCACGCACCTCAGCCAGTGGTGAATTGGTGCTGCTGGATGAACAGGACCGCTCGCTGTGGGATATGTCCATGATCGGTGAAGGCTGTGCACTGGTGGAGCACGCGCTGAGCACACGGCGCTTTGGTCCGTATTGCCTGCAAGCCGCAATTGCGGCGGTGCACGCCGAAGCGCCCAGTGCGGGTGAAACCGACTGGCCGCAGATCGTCGGGCTCTATGATGTGTTACTCAGGATGATGCCGTCAGCCGTGATCGAACTGAACCGCGCCGTGGCACTCGCCATGCGCGATGGGCCCTTGGCGGGATTGCAGCAGGTAGAAGGGATTCTGGCGCGTGGCGAGTTGCTGGAATACCACCTGGCGCACTCGGCGTGCGGGGAGTTTTACCGGCAATTGGGTCGTGTCGAAGAGGCACGAGTCGCCTACGAACGGGCGCTGGCCTTGACCCAGCAAGCACCCGAACGCAGGTTTATCGAAAAGCGTTTGGCTGAACGCTGAATCAAGGCTGCTGACGCGTCGCCGCCAACACAATTTCGCGAATGCACACATGCTGCGGCTGCTGGTAGGCATAGGCAATCGCCGAGGCCACGTCATCGGCGCTGAGCACGGTGCCGCCCATGTCCTGTTTCCACGCCTGATAGCCGGTCTTGATCGCTTCATTGGTGGTATGGCTGAGCAATTCGGTTTCCACCGCACCTGGGGCAATGGTGATGACGCGCACGTTGCTCGGCGACAATTCTTCGCGCAGGTTTTCCGAAATCCCATGCACGGCAAACTTGGTGCCGACGTATGCCACGTGATTCGGGAAGGTCTTGCGGCCCGCCACCGAGCTGACGTTGATGATAGTGCCGCTTTGGCGCGCAACCATGCTGCCGGCCACGGCGTGGATGCCGTTGAGCAGGCCTTTTACGTTCACATCCAGCATCTGTTCCCACTGCGTCGGGTCTTGCTCGCTGACGGCGCCCAGCAGCATGACGCCGGCATTGTTGATCAGCGCATCGGCCGGGCCGAACTGGGCTTCGGCTTCTTGCACTGCGGCGACCAGGGCCGCGCGGTCGGTGATGTCGACACCACGGTTCAAGGTATTCGGCAGGCCCAGATCGTTAAGGCGATCAATGCGACGCGCCAGCAGCAACAACGGATGGCCGGCGGCCGACAATAGGCGGGCGGTGGCTTCGCCGATACCGGAGCTGGCGCCGGTGATGATGATCAATGGCTTGCTCATGCATGAACTCCTGAGATAAGAAAAATCGATAACGGGATCGTGGGCGCAGTATATTTACCGTCGCCAAGGCTGAAAAATGCCTTATTTCTCTGTCAGTCATCGGATTAAGCTATGGATGTTCGTCACCTCAAGGCATTTCTTGCAGTCTTTGAAGAGCGCAATATCACTGCGGCAGCCCAGCGGTTGTTTATCAGCCAGCCGACGTTGTCGGTGACGATCAAGCAGTTGGAGGACGAGCTGGGAGTGGCGTTGTTTGTGCGTCAGCCACGGGGTGTGGAGGTGAGTGCCGAGGCGCGGGTGCTGTACCCCCAGGCGCGGCGCATGGTGGCTGAAGCCGAGGCGTTGAGCCGCCTGTTTCGCGGACGCGAAAATCGCATCGCCCTGGAACTGGGTGTGGAAGGCGATATTGCCGACAGCCAGATCGAAACCTTCTTGCGCATGGCGCACCAAGGCCTGCCGGGCTTGTTGCTGACTTTGCAGGAGGGCTGCGAAGGCGAAGGGCGTCTGGCCGTGGAGGAAATGTGCTGTGAGGACGAATTATTCCTGCCACTTTGGGAAGAGTCCTACGTGATGGTGTTGCCTGCCGCGCACCCCATGGCGCAATCGGGAAAGGAGCAGGCCTGGGCACCGATTGAAGACTGGATCACCTGCCCACAACACGATTCACACCAACGCTTGATGGCCTTGTACGGCCGGTCGCCGCAAGCAGTGGCCGGGCACGCCGGTTCGCTGACCCAGGCGTTGCATATGGTGGCGGCCGGTGTGGGCGTGGCAATGTTGCCGCTGTCGCTGGCGGTTGAGCGGGCCGGTGTGGTGATTCGTGAATGGCATTTGCCGGCACCCACGCGTCGGGTCGGACTGTGTTTCGCCGCGCAAGCCCTGGAGCTGCCTGCGTTGCGTGCCTTGCACGAATACTTCCAGAACAACCGCCCGCCGCAATTGTCGGCCGCATAACCCTTGCGGATTATTCGAGCATCTGGCTCATCATCCAGCTACCAGCCGGCCCCGGTGGGTGCTGCCGCGACCACAGCGCATCCACCGCCACCGAGCGGGGCCAACCCCGGACGTTGAGTTCAACCAGCCCGGCGTTGCCAAAACGCTCCACCAACCAACGCGGTAACTCTGCCCAGCCAAAGCCGAGTTGCGCCATCTCCATCAGCATCAGAAAACTCGGCGCCGACCACACACGGCCCGAGGGGCGCGTTTCGTTGGGGCTGATGATGCTCGCCAGGCGCAGTTCACGGTGTTGTTGCAAGGCGTGCGGGTCGATGTTCGCTACGCGGGTCAATGGGTGATCGGGTGCGACGAACAGCGCGATTTCCGTGCGTTCGGCAACGGGCGAGCGGGTCAGATCGGGCGGGTAAACCTCCTGGGCTTCGATCAAGGCAATCTGTGCGCGGCCGCTCTGCACCAGGGCGATCAGGTCTTCGCACTCGGCGATCAGCCATTCCAGTTCAAGGTCCGGGTAGCGTTGTTCGAACGCCTTGAGCGCAAGCTCAAAACGTTCCGACTGGTAGGTGTCTGACATGGCGATCGTCACCTTCGGCTCCAACCCCTGGGCCAACTGGCTCGCCGCCAACTCCAGACGGCTGCTGGCCTCCAGCACCTGCTCGGCGCGTTGCAGCAGCACATGCCCGGCCGGGGTCAGTGTCGGTTTGCGACTGCTGCGGTCGAACAGCACCACATCCAGGTCAATCTCCAGGCTCGCCACTGCCGCGCTGACGGTGGACTGGCTCTTGCCCAGCTTGCGCGCCGCCGCGGAAAACGAACCCTGGGTCGCGGCCTGGACAAACGCTTGCAGCACTTCGTGGGAGGCCATGACTATCGCCTTGATCGATGGTTATTAGTTATGAAGTATCGATTCAAAGGGTAATCATGGCAACCATCGTCACTTACGGAGAAGGGTCATGCACCCCACCAAGTCGATTACTGAACGTGTTTGCCAAGCCCTGGGTTTCGAAGGCCTGGCGTTGTTGATCTGTACACCGCTGCTAGTCTGGATCACCGGGCGGCCGGCCCTGGAAATGGGCGCGGTGACCCTGGGCTTGAGCCTGTTGGCGCTGACCTGGAACATCATTTTCAACAGCCTGTTCGACCGCCTCAAGGTGCGCCTGCAACTCTCGGGTGGCGGTTGGACGCGGGTGTTGCATGCGCTGATGTTCGAAGGCGGACTGATCATCGTCGCGGTGCCGTTGATTGCCGCGTGGCTCAACATCAGCCTGATGCAGGCGTTTATGCTCGATATTGGCGTGCTGCTGTTCTTCCTGCCTTACACCTATGTGTATCACTGGGGGTATGACGTGATCCGGGAAAAAGTCGTACAGCAGCGCCTGCCTAGCCAAGCTTGAGCCCGGCGACAAAATCCAGGAACGCCCGCACCTTGGCGGCGGGCAAATGCCGCGACGGGTAGTAGGCGTACAACGGAAAACGCTCGTCCGGCCAATCCGCAAACAACTCCACCAACCCGCCGGCCTTAAGCGCCGGCGCCAGCCCGAGGTCGAGCATCTGCGCCACCGCGTGCCCGTGTTCGCACACGCTGTACAAGGTGCTGGCATCGTTGACCACCAGGCGGCCATTGGTGCGCACGATCAGCTTTTCGCCGGGGCGATGGAATTCCCAGGCAAACGGACGACCGGTTTGCGAGTCGCGAAAGTCCAGGCACATGTGCCCGGTTTCCAGGTCTTGCGGGACTGTGGGGCGACCGTACTGCTCAAGGTAGGCCGGGGAGGCCAGGGTCAGCACGCGCACTTCCATCAGCTTGCGGGCGATCAACGAGGAGGATTGCGGGATACCGAAGCGAATCGCCAGGTCGAACCCGTCGGCCACCAGGTCACCGAGTTGGTCGCGGGTGTGCAGGTCCAGTTGCAGGTGCGGATAAAGGCGCATGAAGTCGCCGAGTACCGGGCCCAACACCAGCCGCGAGAAGTACGGGTCGATGTTTACCCGCAGGCGTCCGCGCACGGTCAATGCACTGTCGGCAGCGGCGTTGGCGGCGTCTTCGAGGCCGGCCAGCAGTGGGGCGATTTCCTGGTAGAAACGTCGCCCCTCGTCGGTTAATTGCACTGAACGGGTGGTGCGGTCGAACAGGCGGATGCCCAGGCGTTTTTCCAGGCGGGAAATCGCCCGGCTGACCCCCGAGGGGGTCATGTCCAGGCTGTCGGCGGCGCGGGCGAAACTGCCGCTGTCGACCACGGCCGCCAATACGCCCATGCCGCCGGCCAAACCTGGATCAAAACTCATCGGTGATTGCCTGTCAGTGATCTGAAGGCATGGATGCTAGCGCAGAATGTTCAGAGAAACATGCCGCCCGAGGCCTCGATGCGCTGGCCAGTGATCCAGTTGCTGCCATCGGCCAGCAGCGTGGAAATCGCGCCGCCGATGTCGTCCGGCAAACCGGCGCGCCCCAGGGCCGTGTTGTTGGCCACCATCGCATTCACATCCGGGTTGTCGCGCACCGCGCCGCCGCTGAAATCGGTGGCAATCGCGCCGGGAGCCAGGGTGTTCACGGTGATCCCGCGCGGGCCCAGTTCCTTGGCCTGGTAGCGCGACAGCACTTCCACGGCGCCTTTCATCGAGGCATAGGCCGCATACCCCGGCAGACTGAACCGCGCCAGGCCGCTGGAGATATTGATGATGCGCCCGCCATCGCGGATCAGCGGCAGCAGTTTTTGCGTGAGGAAAAACGGTGCCTTGAAGTGGATCGCCACCAGTTGGTCGAACTGGGCTTCGGTGGTCTCGGCAAAACTGGCGTGGGCGCCGATGCCGGCGTTGTTGATCAGAAAGTTGAAGTGATCCTGTGCGAATACATCCTTGAGCAAGCGGCCGACTTCACCGACAAAACCATCGAAGCTGCCACTCTGGCTCACATCCAGTTGCAGCATGGCGGCGCGGCCACCCAGGGCCTGAACCTGTTCGACCACCGCTTGGGCTTCAGTTACCGCACTGTGGTAGGTGCCGATGATGTCAACGCTCTGTGCCGCCAGGTGCAACGCGGCGCTTTTGCCCAGGCCACGGCTGGCGCCGGTGATGAGTGCGATTTTACGGGTCATGGTGCGGTCCTCTCAGGTGATCAGTGGCAGCGAGTGTATTTATTCGCCCATAACGTGATAAACAGCGCTATACCGGAATCACTGGCCGGATAAGGCGAACAATCCCATGAACAAGCTTGAGCTGCTGCGCACCTTTGTGCGCGTCACCGAACTGTCGAGTTTCACCCAGGCCGGCGAGAGCCTGGGCCTGCCGCGTTCTACCGTGTCGGAGCACGTGCAGGCGCTGGAAGAATTGCTCGGCGCACGCTTGTTGCAACGCACCACGCGCAAGGTGCAGGCGACCCAGGATGGCCGTGTGCTGTATGAGCGCAGCAAGGACTTGCTGGCGCACATGGAAGAGTTGGAGGGGTTGTTTCGCCAGGATGAGGCGCAGCTGACCGGCCGGATTCGCGTGGACATGCCCAACGTGATGGCGCGCGGCATGATCCTGCCGCACCTGCCGCTGTTCATGGAGCGCCATCCGCTGATCCAGATGGAAATCAGCAGCTCGGACCGCCAGGTGGACCTGATCGCCGAAGGCTTCGACTGCGTGTTGCGGGTGGGCGCCCAGCCCGATCAAACCGTGGTGGCGCGCCGGGTGTGCAGCATGCCGATGGTCAACTGCGTGAGCCCGGCCTACCTGCAACGCTATGGCGTGCCGCAGACCCTGGCGGACTTGGCGGATCATCAATTGGTGCATTACGTACGGCCGTTGGGCGCACGTTCGTCCGGCTTCGAATACCAGGCGGGCGGCAAAGTGCAGCGGGTGCCGATGGCCGGGCGTGTCACCGTCAACAGCACCGATGCCTACCAAGCGGCGTGCCTGGGCGGCTTCGGCATTATCCAGGTGCCGCTGCTGGGGATTCGCACCTTGTTGGCCAGTGGAGAGCTGGTGTCGGTGCTGCCGGATTACCCGGCGCCGCCGCTGGACGTGTCATTGCTCTACGCCGGCCAGCGGCATTTGCCGTTGCGGGTGCGAGTGTTCATGGACTGGTTAGCGGCGACCTTGCAAGCCCACCTCTAGCGCCGTGCCGACAACTGCTGCGGTGCCAGGAACGCGTCGTGGAAATAATCGCGCACCGCCTGCATTGCCGGGGTAAACGCGCGCTCACGGTGCCAGGCCAGGCCCACGCTCATTGGCGTCACTGGATCGGTGACGGTGAGCGTTTCGATGCGTTTGCCTTCCAGGGACCAGGGCCTGTGCACCAGGTCCGACAGGATCGCCACGCCGCTGCCGTTGGCGACCATGCTGCGCACTGCCTCCACCGAACTGGTGCGCAGGCGCACCTTGGGCGTCTGCCCGGCCTGCTCCCAATAGCGCATGGCGCTGTGTTCGGCCTCGTCAACCGTGAGCAGGATATAGGGCTCCTGGGCCACATCCGCCAGGCTCACGGCGCCACGTTCGCACAAGGGATGATGGCTGGGCAGCCACAGGCGGCGCTCTGAATTGAACAGGATTTCCGAGACGATATCCGGGTGGGTCAGGTTGGCGGTGAGTACCACGGCCATGTCGAACTGGCCGTCGAGCAACCCTTGTTCGATGGCCTGGCGTTCCTGCTCAAAGACTTCGATGGTCACGTCCGGGTGCCAGTGTTCCAGGCGTTGCAAGTGGTGCGGCAGGAAGTAACCGAGCACCGTGTAGCTGGCGGCCAAGCGCAGCACGCCACGGGCGCGGTAGTCGGGTAGCGGGCTGTTCAGCGCGTCATCGACACTGCGCAGGATCACGTAGGCACGGTTGAGAAAGTGCCGCCCGGCGTCGGTCAGGTTCATGCCTTGGGCCGAACGCACGAACAGCTGCACGCCGAGCATCGCCTCCAGCTCCTTGATCGCCGTGGTCACCGCCGATTGCGAGATATTCAGGTGAATGGCCGCCTGGGAGATCTGGCCGATTTCGGCGGTGGCAACGAAATAACGAATTTGGCGCAAGGTGAGGGACATCGGCCTCTCCAAAACATAGGGCTATCTGATTTTCAGAAGATGGGTCATCTGATAATAGATCTTCCCAAGGGGTCAAGCCGCAGCCTACTTTTCGTCCATCACTTAGGCGGAGCGACTTTGATGCAGGCAGTGGATTTCAACTCGGACATGGGCGAAGGCTTCGGCCCCTGGACCATCGGCGATGGCGTCGACGCGGAGCTGATGGCCTACATCAGCTCGGCCAACATTGCCACCGGCTTCCATGCCGGCGATCCCGGCACCATGCGCCGTACGGTCGAGCGCGCCAAGCAACTGGGCGTGGCCATCGGCGCGCATCCGGGCTTTCGGGACCTGGTCGGTTTTGGCCGTCGCCACATCAACGCACCGGCCCAGGAGCTGGTGGACGACATGCTCTACCAGCTCGGCGCCCTGCGGGAAATCGCCCGCGCCCAAGGCGTGACCCTGCAACACATCAAGCCCCATGGCGCGCTCTACATGCACCTGGCCCGTGATGAAGAAGCGGCGCGGTTGCTGGTGCAGAACCTGCAAATCATCGAACCGACGCTGTTGTTGTACTGCATGCCCAACTCGGTGATCTGGCGCGTGGCCAAGGAGTTGGGGCAGCCGGTGGTGCGGGAGTTTTATGCCGACCGTGAGTACGATCTGACCGGCTCCATCGTGTTTACCCGCAATGTGCGCGCGCTGGATCCGGCGACGGTGGCGGCGCGCGTCCTGCGGGCTTGTCAGACCGGGCTGGTGCGAACGGTGGAAGGCGAAGACCTGTTTATTGAATTCGATTCCATCTGCCTGCACAGCGACACGCCGGGTGCCCTTGAGTTGGTAGAGGCGACCCGCGACGCGTTGGACCGAGCGGGCATCACCGTCAAAACACCCCAATAAAAACGATTCCTCAATTTTTTCGCCTGCCTTTCTACAATGATTCCAAGAGGAACAGACATGGCTGAAACATCCCCCATCCGCTACAGCTTCGGCGGCGATGAACACCTGTTTGCCGAGGTCAGCGACAGCATGTCCCTGGAGGCCTTTTTCAAAGGCATGGCGGTGACCCGTGCCGTGGAGCGCCTGGCGTTGGAGGGTGTGCTGGATGTGTGCCTGGCCAATGCGTCGTTCCAGATCCGCTTCGACCCCGACCGCATCGCGCCCCACGTTCTGCTCGATGCGGTGCAGACCGCCGAAGCCCAGGCCGTGGCTGAGCGCACCTTGCACACACGCATCATCGAAATCCCAGTGCTGTACAACGACCCGTGGACCTTTGAGACCCTGATGCGTTTTCGCGACCGCCATCAAGACCCCAGCGGTACGGACCTGGAGTACGCCGCGCGCATCAACGGCCTGGCCGATGTGGAGGCGTTTATTGCCGCCCACAGTGGGGCGCCGTGGTTTGTGTCGATGGTCGGATTTGTGGCGGGCTTGCCGTTCATGTTCCAGATGGTCGAGCGTGAGCGGCAACTTCAGGTGCCCAAGTACCTGCGTCCACGCACCGACACGCCGAAACTCACCCTCGGCCATGGCGGCTGTTTTGGTTGCATCTACTCGGTACGCGGTGCCGGTGGTTACCAGATGTTCGGCGTGACCCCGGCGCCGATCTACGACCCGGCGCAGCAACTGGCGTACCTCAAGGAACACATGGTGTTCTTCCGTCCTGGCGATATTGTGCAGTTCAAACCTATGGACCGTGAGGCCTACGACCTGGCCGTTGCCGAAGTCGACGCAGGACGTTTCGACCTGCGCATCCGCCCTGTGGAATTTTCCCTCGATGCTTTTCTCGCCGACCCCATCGGTTATCCGAAATCCCTGCAGGAGGCGCTGGCATGATCAAGGTCCTCAAACCCGGCCTCGCCACCTCCGTGCAGGACCTTGGCCGCGAAGGCTATTACCACTTGGGCATCCCGCCGTCGGGTGCATTGGATCAATACGCGTTGAGTGCGGCCAACCACCTGGTGGGTAATCCCGTCGGCGCGGCGGGCCTGGAATGCACATTGATCGGCCCCGAGCTGGAGTTCCAGCAAGACGCGCTGGTAGCCCTCAGCGGCGCCTTGATGTCGCCGCGCCTGGACGGTGAAGTGGTGCACCAGGACACCGCGTTCCAGGTGCGCGCCGGGCAGGTGTTGCGCTTTGAATTTCCCAAGGCGGGCGCGAGGACTTATCTCGCGGTGGCCGGTGGCATTGACGTGCCGTTGGTGCTCGGCAGCCGCTCGACTTATACCCTCGGCGCGCTTGGCGGATTTAGCGGGCGGCGCTTGCAGGAAGGCGATGAATTGCCCATCGGTACAGCCAGTGGCACGGGCCGGGCGGGCAACAGTCTGCCGATGGCACTGCGCCGATCAGTGGGCGGCGACGTGACCCTGCGTGTAGTGCCGGGGCTGTATTACGAGCGCCTCACTGAGGCGGCCAAGAGCAGCTTCTTTGCCGAACCCTGGACCGTGGGTTCCGAAGCCGACCGCATCGGTTATCGCTTCAAGGGCGGCAGTGCGTTGAGCTTCCAGCCACGGGAGCAGCCGTTTGGCGCGGGGTCGGATCCGTCGAATATCGTCGACAGTTGCTACCCGATTGGCTCGATCCAGGTCCCGGCGGGATTGGAACCTATAGTGTTGCACCGGGATGCAGTGTCGGGCGGTGGCTACGCGATGATCGGCACGGTGATCAGCGCCGACCTGGACCTGATCGGGCAGATGCAGCCGAACCAGCGGGCGGGGTTTGTGGCGGTGACGCTGGAAGAGGCGTTGGAGGCGCGGCGGGTGTACAAGAAGCGGTTGAAGGCTATGACTGGGCTTTTCAATCACTGAAGAAATACAAATCCAAATGTGGGAGCGGGCTTGCTCGCGAATGCGGTGGATCAGTCAATTAATAGGCTGACTGACACTCCGCATTCGCGAGCAAGCCCGCTCCCACATTTTTGCCCTGTGTGGTGTCAGAAGAGTTGGGTGAACAGCCAGTAGAGGCTACCTGACAGCAGGATGGCCGCTGGCAACGTCAGCACCCACGCCATCGCCAGGTTGCGAATCGTGCGCATCTGCAACCCACCGCCATTCGCCACCATCGTCCCCGCGACACCGGACGACAGCACGTGGGTGGTCGACACCGGCAACCCATACATATCCGCCGCGCCGATGGTCAGCATCGCCACCATTTCCGCCGAAGCGCCCTGGGCGTAGGTCAGGTGCGTCTTGCCGATCTTCTCGCCGACGGTGACCACGATGCGCTTCCAGCCCACCATAGTGCCCAGGCCGAGGGCGATGGCCACGGCGATCTTCACCCACAGTGGAATGAAGCGTGTGGAGCTGTCGATCTGTTGCTTGAACAGTTGCAGCTTGCCCTGGGTATCGGCGTCGAAATTGCCGACCTTGCCCTTGTCCATCAACCGAATGGTTTCGCTGGTCAGGTACATGTCGTTGCGCACGTTGCCCACGGCTTCGGCGGGCACTTTGGCCAGGGAGCCGTAGCCTTTCACCTCATCACCGATCTGCCCGGCCAGGGCGGCGAGGGCGGGGACCAGTTCCGGCGTGGCTTCCTTGGTGCGCACGTAGGTCGAGAGGATCGGGCGCGGGTCGCCGGCCAGTGCTTGCGGTGCACTTTTCACCAGGGCGACCTGGGTCACTTCGGCCACCGCCGCAAACTGCAACGACTGCTCGGCGGGCATGGTGCGGTTCAGCGCGTAGGCCATCGGCAAGGTGCCCACCAGGATCAGCATGATCAGGCCCATGCCTTTCTGCCCGTCGTTGGAACCGTGAGCAAAAGACACGCCGGTGCACGTGGCGATCAGCAGGCCGCGAATCCACCACGGTGGCGGGGTGTCGCCTTTGGGTGCCTTGTACAGCGCGCGGTTCTTGACGAACGCGCGCAGGGCCAGCAGCAACATCGCCGCAAACGCAAAGCCGATCAGCGGCGACAGCAGCAAGGCGTAACCGATCTTGATCGCCTGGCTCCAGTCCACGCCGCTGGTGCCGTCACGCCCGTGCATCAAGGCATTGGCCACGCCGACGCCGATGATCGAACCGATCAATGTGTGGGACGACGACGCCGGCAAACCCAGCCACCAGGTACCGAGGTTCCACAGGATCGCGGCGATCAACAGGGCAAAGATCATCGCGAAACCGGCGGAAGAACCCACCTGCAAAATCAACTCCACCGGCAGCAACGCAATGATGCCGAACGCCACCGCACCGCTGGAAAGCAGCACGCCAAGGA
The DNA here is from genome assembly GCF_013386605.1 of Pseudomonas sp. IPO3749. Taxonomy (NCBI): domain Bacteria; kingdom Pseudomonadati; phylum Pseudomonadota; class Gammaproteobacteria; order Pseudomonadales; family Pseudomonadaceae; genus Pseudomonas; species Pseudomonas sp. IPO3749. The sequence continues at coordinate 13,972 of NZ_JACARN010000065.1, forward strand.
AGTTGAAAAAGCCCGACCACACCACCGCAAAATGCGGCGGCAGCGAGTTGGTGTAGATCACCGTCGCCACGGCGTTGGCGGTGTCGTGGAAGCCGTTGACGAACTCGAACCCCAGGGCGATCAACAGTGCCACGCCAAGCAGCAAGAAGGGCGTCCAGGTGGTGAGTTGGGCGCCCATTTCGTGCATGTCGTGCATCAGGCTGTAGGCGGTGAACAGCAGGCCCATGGCGAGCACGGCAAAGAAGATGATCACCGTCACCAGGCCGGGTTTCTTGTCCAGCCTGGGTTTGGGGTCTGCGGGAGACGCGTGGGGGGAGGCAGTCAGGGAAGGGGTGGCCATGCCGGAGCATCCATGTTGGGAGGATGTCGTTCATGATCATTGCAAGATGTTACAGAGATGCTGCCATATATCAGTGTTTAGGTGATTGAACCGGCCGCTGGTCAGTAATCCTTGCGCTTCCTGAACGCCCAACGCCCGGCAATCAGGGTAAAGGTCGCGACCAACGCCACCAGAATCCAGAAGCCTTCCGGGTCCTGGGAAAGCGGCACGCCCCCCACGTTCATGCCAAAAAAACCGGCAATGATATTGATCGGCAACGCCAGCACTGTCACCACGGTCAGGGTGAACAGCGTGCGGTTGCTTTGCTCGTTGAGGTTGGCGGCGATTTCTTCCTGCAACAACTTGATGCGTTCGCCCAGGGCCATCAGGTCGTTGATGATCAGCGCGAACTCCTCGGTGGATTTGCGCAATTCCTTCACGTCTTCCTTTTGCAGCCACTGCGGCGGGCGGTTGAGCAGGCGCAGCAGTGAGCCCGGTTCCAGTGCCAGCAGGCGTTGCAGGCGCACCAGCACCCGGCGTGCGGCGCCCAGTTCGGCACGGTTGGTGGACAGGCGTGAGGACAGCAACTGGTCTTCGATATGGTCGACGCTGATGCTGGTCTTGCGCACGATCTGGGTCAGCACTTCACCCTGGTCGCGCAGCAAATGCACGAGCAAGGCCAGTGGCGAGCGAAAGCTTTCGCCAGCCTTTACCGACGAGCGCAACTTATCCACCGAGTGCAAGGGTTGCAGGCGCGCGCTGATCAAAAGGCGGCTGCGGGCGCAGACCCACAGCGTGGAAATGTCCGACGAGACCATGCTGCTGAAGTTGAACACCACGTCGTTGACCACCGCCAGCAAGGCCGAGTCGACGTGTTCGATGCGCGTGGAACGCGAGCCTTCATGCAGGGCTTCGAAGAATTCTTCCGGCAGGTCCAAGTGGGCCTGCATCCAACGCTCGCACGCGGCATGGGCGAGGTTCAGGTGCAGCCACAAAAACTCCTCCGGGTCGCCCGGTTGGCGCAACGCCTGGAGCGCCGCCGCCGAATCTATCTGCTCACCCTTTTCCCCTGGGCGAAAACGAAAACCGTAGAGCAAGCCAAACAGGTCGGAATCCTGGTGGCTGTGATCGATGCTGTGGTTCATGAGGGCTCGCAGAAAAAGCGCCTGTAGGAGGTTTCACAGGTACGCATGCGCGAATCATTGCAAGGAGATTTGACAGTTTTGTGACGGTTTTGAATTTATTTCGTTGTGGTGACATTTATTTGACCGTTTGTCAGCAACCGTTCAAGAAGGCTCTAAATCGGCCGATTCAAGGCGTTAAGAACCGCAGTGGACCGGCGGTGCCTTTTGATGACAAGGACGTTAGGCGTGCATGCACCCATTCCTTGTATCGAGGCTTTTCCCCGATGAATGTTTTGCGAACCTCCTTGAGAGCACAAATCCTGTCGCTGCTCGGTGGCAGCCTGTTGGCGATGCTGTTGATCGCCCTGGCCTGTTTCAACTTTTTGTCCAACGGGGTGCAGAGCTATCGCAGCTTGATCGATGGGCCGCTGCTGACTTCACAATTGATTGACGAGGCCAACCTGCAATTCAAGGTGCAGGTGCAGGAATGGAAAAACGTTCTGCTGCGCGGCAAGCAGCCCCAGGACATGGAGAAATACTGGGGCCAGTTCCAGGACCGCCAGCGCGATGTGCAAGGTATCCTCACGCGGCTTGTCACCCAGACCAGCAGCGACCCGAGCCTGAGCCGCCGCATCGACACCTTGCGCCAGGAACACCAGCAACTCGGCGTGGCTTACCAGAAAGGCCGCGATGCCTACGTGGCCGCAGGTGGCGATGCAACGGTCGGCGACACTGCGGTAAAAGGAGTGGACCGTGCCGCCAGTGAGCAGATGAGTGCGTTGGTCAGCGACCTGCGCGAACAAGGCAGCCAGCAATCCAAGGCCATCAGTGCCTATGCCGAACGCACCGTGCTGGTGGGGCTGGCGATCATGCTGTTGTCCGGCATATTGATCGGACTGTTCAGCCTGTGGCTGATCAACCGCAACCTGATCCTGCCGATCCGTGGCTTGATCGACTACGTGACGCAACTGAGCCATGGTCGCTTTGCCGAGCGTGTTGCCAGCCGTCGTCAGGATGAGCTGGGCCACCTGGCCGCTGCCGCAAATACCTTGCGTGACTTCCTGGCCGAAACCTTCAGCCGTTTGCAGCGCAGTGCTACCGACTTGGTCAGCGCCAGCGGCGAGTTGAATGCCATCGCCGGGCAGATGGCGACGGGCACCAACGATCAATTCAACCGTACCGACCAAGTGGCCACGGCCATGACGGAAATGTCGGCCACCGCGCAGGAAGTCGCGCGCCACGCCGCCAGTGCCTCCCGCGCGGCGGACGACGCCGATCACTCGGCCCGCGAAGGCGGTGAAGTGATGAAAGTCACCATTGCCACCATCGGCCAGATGCGTAACGAGATCCTTAATACCGGCACCATCATCCGCCGCCTGGAAACCGACAGCGTGCGCATTGGAAAGGTGCTGGAAGTGATTCGCGGCATTGCCGAACAGACCAACCTGCTGGCGCTCAACGCCGCCATTGAAGCGGCACGCGCGGGTGAAGCCGGCCGGGGTTTTGCGGTGGTGGCCGATGAAGTGCGCAGCCTGGCGCAACGCACGGCGGCGTCGATCATCGAGATCAACGGGATTATCGAAGCGGTACAGACCGGCGCGGTGGATGCGGCTGAAGCCATCGTGAGTGGCCAGTCGTGCAGCGATGAGAGTGTGGAGAAGGTCACACAGGCCGGCGCCATGCTCGCGCACATCACCCAGGCGGTGGAGGCGATCCGCGACATGAACCGCCAGATCGCCACGGCGGCCGAAGAGCAGACCTCGGTAGCCGAGGACATCTCGCGCAACATCACGCAGATCACCACGGTGGCGACGGCCAACCTGGATAACGTGCAGCGCACCGAAGCAGCGAGCCACAACTTGCGTGGGTTATCGAGCGAGTTGAATGAAGTGACGGCGCGTCTGGGCGCCTGACCGGGCACAAAAAAACGCCACCCAAATGTGGGAGCGGGCTTGCTCGCGAACGCGGAGTGTCAGTCGACCTATTCATTGACTGATCCACCGCATTCGCGAGCAAGCCCGCTCCCACATGGGGTTCTGCGTTTTAATCAAGTATCGAGTTTGTTTTCCAGCACTTCGCTAGTTTTGGCGTCGAGCTTGACGTCCCACTTTTTGCCGGTGGTGTCAGTCAGGTCGACTTCGTAGACCAGGCGGCCGGCTTCGTTATCCAGCTCGGTGTCGTTGATCACGGCGCCGGGATGTTTGGCCAGGGCGTCTTTGTTGAGCTGCTCGAAAGGCTTCACGGCGCCGGACTGCAACAGGCTTGGAATCTGGTCCGGGCGAACATCGGCCTGGGCCAGGCCGGCGGTCAGGGTCAGAGCAGTAGCGGCGAACAAAGCGGTCAGGGTTTTCATGGTGTGTGTCCTTCTGGTGAGCTGTTTAAGTGGGATCAGGTTATCCAGCGCAACTTAATTCACCCTTAATTATTTCAAGCGGTTGCGCAGTTTGTTCAATCCGCCACGCGCACGGAATTTCATGCTGGAGGCTCACTTAAAGGAGACTCGGCATGAAACGATTCGTGAGTTGGCTCTACGCCCCTGCATTCCTGCTAGGGTTTCTCGGTTACGCGCTTTGGCGGCCGGATAGCTTGATTGTGTTGTTCGTGATTGCGGTCGCGGTGTCATTCCTGACAGAACACTGGTTGCCCTATGAACCGCAGTGGAATCGCAGCCTGCGCGATCGTCGGCGCGATACGTTGCACGCCCTGGTCAACGAAAGCCTGAACGCGCTGGGTTTGTTGATCCTGCCGGGGCTCACGGCGCTGTTGGCGTTCGAAGGCATTTGGCCGCGTGGCTGGCCGTTGTGGGAGCAACTGCTGATGGCCATTGTGCTGGCCGATGCCGGTATCACCTTGATGCATTACGCCAGCCATCGCATCCGGCCGCTGTGGCGACTCCATGCGGTGCATCACAGCGTGCAGCGGTTGTATGGTTTCAACGGGCTGATGAAGCATCCGCTGCACCAGATGCTGGAAGCCACGGCCGGGTTGCTGCCGTTGATCCTGCTGGGGATTCCCCTGGACGTGGCGCAGTTGCTGGCGTTGGCCATTGCCCTGCAACTGCTGTTGCAGCATTCCAATGTGGACATGCGCCTGGGGCCGTTGCGCTGGGTGTTCGCCTGGGCGCCGGTGCATCGGTTTCACCACATGAAATATGGCCGCGCCGGAGATGTGAATTTCGGTCTGTTCTTCAACCTGTGGGATTGGCTGCTGGGCACGGCGTATTACCGCGAACGCTATCGCATGGGGCCGGGGGATCTGGGGATTGGTAGTCGACCGGATTTCCCGGTGGACTATGGGGCACAGTTGCGTGATCCCTTCAGGCCGGTTCGCTTGAGCAAGGAACCGTCACTGCCGGACGATTTACGTTAACAGTTGAACATCCAGCTGGCGCAATGAGGCTGCCGCCGTGACGCCAAATAGCTGCTTCATGGTCCGCGAAAAATGCGCCGAATCGGCAAAACCCGCACCGTGAGCCGCTTCGGTCAGCGTGCCGCCGGCAAGCGCCAACTGCAGGGCGATGCGCAATCGTCGCCACAGCACCAGACGACGCACGGGTAAACCGAGTTGGTGGGCGAACAGCCGCTCCAGTTGGCTCAATGACAGGTGCGCGGCCTGGGCGAGGGCTTGGGCTGACACTTTGCCGTCGAGTTGTTGATCCAGTGCGGCGAGGGCGCGTTCCAGGCGCGGATCATCCAGGCTGCGTCGGGGGAGTTGGCGCAATGCCTCCAGGGACAGGTCTTGGTGCAGCAAAGGGGCGATATCAAACACGGCCGGTTCGGCGTACAGCACCGAGACCTCACCTTGAGTTTCAAGAATGGCGTGGGTCTGTCGCGACGGGATGAACAGGCGATGGGCCGTGGTGACCTGGCCATCGAGGCTGACCGTGATCGGTGCGCCTTGGGAGCACATCAATTGGTCGGCGTAGTGCGCATGGGGCGCGGTGCGCCCCAGCTCGCCGAGGATCAGGCCGTAGTCACGACCCAACCACAGGCGGCCTGACCATTCGGCCTTCACTCAGTACTTATAGTCGTTCAGCAGGTCTTGCACGCTGGACGACGGCCAGCGCTTGTAGAACTTCAGCAGTTCGGCGGCGCGGTTGGTGAAGATGCCATCGACGCCGGCCTTCATCACTTTGTCGAAGTCCACCGGCTCGTCGACGGTGTAGACGTGCACCAGCAAGCCCTTGTCGTGGGTCAGCTTGTTCATCTCCGGTTTGACCAGGTCCGAATAGCTCTGGTCGCCGTGGTGGGTCAGCTCAGCCGAGGGACCGGTGCCGATGGCGCCGAGGCTCTTGGCTTCGTCGACCCACTTTTCGAACTCGGCCGCGTCTTTCGGCTCTTGCTTGGCGTAGTAGGCGGCCTTGGTGGTTTCGCCGGACTCCGCGAACGTTTGCTTGTTCTTCGGCTCGATGCTGCCTTCCCCCACCCACAGCAGCAGGATTTTCGGGGTGTTCGGCATTTCTTTCTGCAGCTCTTTCAGGCTGGCCACTTCGAAGGTTTGCAGCACCACGCGCCCCTTGCCCTGGCCGACGCCAGTGTTGCTCTTGCCCAGCTTGGAACCAGCGGAGCTCAGCCAGCCTTTGTCGAGCAGCTTGTTCTTCAGGTCGGCTTCGATGCCCGGGAATTGCTTGGGCTCCTTGGTTTCGATGTACAGGCCGGGTTTGTGCTGCGGGTTGCCTTCGGCGATCTTGATGATGTCGTCCAGGCTCTGGATTTTCAGGCCGACGAAACCTGGGCGCGCACGGTCCGGGTACGCGGCGTTGAACCAGCTGCCGGCGTCGAGGGTTTGCAGTTCTTTCCAGGTGAACTCGTTGGCCGGGGCGTCCTTGCGATCAGGGAACTTGGTGGCCACGTCGGTGGTGCGCTGCAGGTTGTTGTCGTGCAGGGCGAACAGCACGCCGTCCTTGCTGCGCTGCAGGTCCATTTCCAGGTAGTCGGCACCCAGGTCGCGGGCGATCTTGTAGGCGGCGGCGGTGGACTCCGGTGCATCGAAGGAGGCGCCACGGTGGGCGATCACGGCCGGGTACGGAATGCCTTCATTGGTTGCCAATTCAGCCGGGCTGATAGGGTCTTGCGCATGTGCCTGGCCAAGGCCGAGCATCAGGGCGAGCAGCAGGGCGCTCTTGGTAAACGTGACGGGCATATGCGAAGTCCTTTCGTGGAGGTAGCTTTGAGAAGGCCTCCTTTTTAACAATTGATTGCGAAAGGCGCTATCACCAAACCGACATTAACGTGCGCAGGCTTCAATTTTCTCGGATTTTTCCCCAGGCATTGCAGTATTCTTGCTCGCAGCTGCCCCATCAGAGGGCGGTACTTTCCGCCACGCGTGTAAACCATCTTTCCAGTCCCTTTGGGACTTTTCAGTGAGGTTTACCATGCGCATCACTTCCGAACTTATCTGCCAGGCTGCCGACCAACTCCACGGGTTTGTTGGCCTCAACCGCAAGACCGGCCAGTACATCGTGCGTTTCAGCGAAGACGCCTTCGGCATGGACGTGGCCGATGACGGCATCATCCCCACCGCCGAATTCGTCTGGCTGCCGGCCCCGGAGCAGACCATGACCCTGTCCCGCGAGCGCATCCAGTTGCTGCTGGACCAGAACATCGACGACCGCATCAACATCACCGAGCCGTTGCGGGTGTATATGCGCCGGGTGGAGATACCGCAGATCAGCGCGTTGCGCAGTCTGGTGAGCTAACCCCGTAGTGCTCGGCTTTTTGTGGCAGGCGTGCTTTCTGTAGCGAGCGTGCTTGTTGTGGTGAGCGGGCTTGCCCCGCGCTGGGGCGCGAAGCGGCCCCAATAAGGGCGCCGCATTCTTCCCGCTAGAACGAGTTGTCAGGTTTGGGGCTGCTGCGCAGCCCAACGCGGGGCAAGCCCGCTCGCCACAGGAAGCCACAACAAGTCCGATCACCACTGGGGTTATTCGCTTTCGAAGGCGTAGGCCCGTTCGACTTTGCACACCCGAGTCTGGAAGGCCGAGTACCAGGTGGCGCGCCCCTGTTCGCGCACCGTCCGGTGTTCGGCCTGCTGCTTCCAGGCCAGGATGGCCGCCTCACTCTCCCAGTACGACACGGTGATGCCCAGGCCGTCTTCCCGTGCGGACTCCACGCCGAGGAACCCTGGTTGTTCGCGTGCCAGTTCCAGCATGCGGCTGGCCGCCTGGCTATAGCCTTGATCGCCTTCGGTGCGCAGTGAACTGAAGATCACCGCATAGTAGGGCGGCGAAGGTGTGCGGGCGATCATGCGGACACCGCCTGGCAAGCCTTGACCAGGGCCATCGCCAATGGCGGCGTAATGCCTTCCAGCGCGGCGCGTTCGGGCTGGAACAGGGTGGCGACGAAGAACGGGTGGTCGAGCAGTTCCACCGCGCGCAGGTCACCTGCGCAATCGTGGCCGCTGGGGATCAGGTCGCCTTCGAGCAAGGCACCGAGGAACTCGGGGTTCACGCCATAACGGCAGCGATAACCTTCTTGCACATCCAGGGTGCCATAGGCTTCGGCGATCCGGGTGTAGGGCGCCAGGCGCACGGTGTCGGTGGCTTCCACCAGGGCGCAGCTCAGCGGTGCGATCACGGCGCGCTTGGCGTGTGGCGCGAGTTCGCCATGTTCGGCATCCTTCCAGCCCAGGACATTGCGTGCGTATTCCAGCACGGCATGCTGAAAACCGCCGCACGTGCCGAGGAACGGTCGGCGTTGCTCGCGGGCAAACCGGATCGCCCGCATAGCGCCTTCGGTGTCGCGGTAGGGGCTGGCGGGGACGCACCAGAAACCGTCGAAGTCGTGCAGTGACTCAGGCAGGGTATCGGTGTCGAGCCACTGCACATGAACGCTCAGGCCGAGGGCTTCGGCGGCGCGTTGCAGCGCCACGGGGATGGCTTGGTGAGCGATGACATCGGGGTTGTAATCGCCGATCAGAGCGAGGTGCAGAGGCGTGGTTTTCATCGTGTTCATCCCATGGCTTGTGGAGTCCTGGGGCGCACTATAGATTGGCGTTCACGCAATCAATATGGGCGTTTTAGCACATGCTCAATGCAGTCACGCACTATTCAATCGACTACCCGGATCTCTCGCTGATCCTCGCCCTGGTGCGCGGCGGCACACTCGCACGGGCGGCCACGTTGTTGCGGGTGGACGTATCCACGGTGTTCCGCGCGGTGCGGCGCCTGGAGGCGGCCCTAGGCCAGACGTTGTTCGAAAAAAGCCGCGCCGGCTACCTGCCCACCAGCCTGGCAAGCCATCTGGCGCAGCAGGCGGAACGCGCCGAGCAGGCGCTGGAGGCCGCGCGCATTGGTGTGGAGCAGGGCGGTGAAGTGATCAGCGGCACGGTGCGCCTGACCTGTACCGACTCGGTGCTGCAAGGCTTGCTGTTGCCAGCCTTGGCGCAGTTCATGCCGCAGTATCCGGCGTTGACCCTGGAACTGAGTACGTCGAATGATTTCGCCAACCTCAGCCGTCGCGACGCGGATATCGCCCTGCGCCTGACCCGCACGCCGCCGGAGCATCTGGTGGGCCGGCGCCTGGGCAATGTGGCGTATCAGGTGTGCGCCAGTCCGGGTTTCGCCCAACTGCACGAAGGCCGCGAGCTGGCAGACCTGCCCTGGATTGCCCCGGATGACTTCCTGCCTGATCACCCCACCGTCGTTTGGCGCCGCGGGCACCTGCCCGGCGTGCGTCCCAGTTATCGCTGCAACAGCATGTTGTCGGTCACCGAACTGGTGCGCGCAGGGTTGGGAGTGGCGGCGTTGCCGGACTTTCTATTGGGCAACGGCTTGCAACCGCTGGGCCCCGCATTGGCGGGACACGACACGGCGTTATGGTTGCTCACGCGTCCCGATTGTCGAGCGCTGCGCTCGGTGGTGACGCTGTTTGACGAGCTGGGGCGACACCTGCGGTTACCTTAGGTTTTTCGCACAAAGTGCTCGTGCATTTCGCTAGTCAGGCTTTCGATGTGTTCTGTCAGCTGTTTGGTCATTTCCGTCAGCCGGGTGTTTTGTTCGAGCAGTTCCAACAACTGTTTAGTAGTCTGCGCGGCCTGGGCCTGACGCTCGGTGTTGGCTATGGCCAGGGCTTCGCGGTGTTGCGCGTCGGCATCTGACTGCGCTTTGTCGCGAGCCGCCTGGCGGGTCTGGGCCAGCAGGATCAGCGGCGCGGCATAGGCCGATTGCAGGCTGAACGCCAGGTTGAGCAGGATAAACGGGTACACGTCGAAGTGCGTGACGCCGGTCATGTTCAGCACCACCCACAACACTACGATGGCGGTTTGTGCGCCGAGGAAGGTGGGGGTGCCGAAGAACCGGGCGAAGGCTTCGGCCTTGAGGGCAAAGGTGTCATTGCCGAAGGTTGGCGCCAGGTGGGCATGAGGGCGGTGGAAACGCAGGTGGTCGACGGGAGCGGTTTCGGTCTTTTCTGGGGTCATGGCAGGCTCGGATCATTTGCTTGAAGACAAGCAAGCACTATAGACCGAGCCCCCAGCGCTCCGTATGAAGATCGGGTCAGTTGCCACCGCGCTCATTGGCGAATGCACTCACCGCCTGCACGGCCTCGCTGGTGCCTTCGCGGATCTGCAGGATCACTGTGCCGGCGCGGTTGGCCAGGTCGACCCCTTGCGCGGCGCGGTCCCGGGTGCCGTCCATGCTGTGGATGGCCTGGCGGGTTTCCTCCTGGATCATCGCGATCATGCTGGAGATTTCCGCCGTGGAGCCACTGGTGCGCGCTGCCAGTTGCCTTACTTCATCGGCCACCACGGCAAACCCGCGACCTTGTTCGCCGGCACGTGCGGCCTCGATGGCGGCGTTGAGGGCCAGCAAGTTGGTCTGGTCGGCGATGCCGCGAATGGTGTTGACGATGGCGGTGATCTGCTGCGAACGCTCGCCCAGCTTGGCGATCAACTGGGAGGAGCCGTCGATATTCGCCGCAATGTCGCGCATGCCGCTGGCCGTCTGCTGAATCACTTCGGCGCCTTTTTCGGCGATGTCCCGGGTGTTCAGGGAGATGTGGTACGCCTGGGCCGCGCTGGCGGCGTCGGCGGTGTGTTGTTGCACCATGGCGGTCACGTCCGAGGCGAACTTCACCACTTTGCACAGGCGCCCGCCGGCGTCGTACACGGGGTTATAGTTGGCTTCCAGCCACACCGTCTGGCCGTTCTTGTCCACCCGTTCGAACTGCCCGCTGAACATTTCGCCTTGGTTCAAGCGCTTCCAGAAGTCGCTGTAGGTCGCGCTATTGGCCAGCTCTGCGGTGCAGAACATACGGTGATGCTGGCCCTCGATCTGCGCCAGCGTGTAACCCATGCGCTGCAGGAAGTTTGCATTGGCCGTGATGATGGTGCCGTCGAGGTTGAACTCGATCACCGCCATGGCGCGGCCGATAGCGGCCAGTTTGGCATTGGCTTCGCTTTCGGCTTGCAGGCGCGGAGTGACGTCCATGGCGTACTTCACCACTTTGGTCACCTGGCCCGTGTCATCACGTACCGGGTTGTAGCTGGCTTCCAGCCAAACCGACTGGCCATCGCCCGCCACCCGTTCAAAGGTGCCTGACTGGAACTGGCCATTGCGCAGGTTCGACCACAACTGGTTGTACTCGGCGCTGCGGGCGAACGCCGGGGTGCAGAACATACGGTGCGATTGGCCTTCGACCTGCTCGGCGCGGTAGCCCATGGTCTGGAGGAAGTTGGCATTGGCACGCAGCACAGTGCCGGACAGGTCGAATTCGATCACCGCCATGGAGCGCTCGATGGCGTCCAGCAGGCTGGCCTGTTGAGCGACGGTGTGTTGCAGGGCATTGATGGTTTTTTTGTGGGCGTTGAATAGCATGTTCGGGTGCTCGGGCAAGCAAGCGTCGGGAGTATCCATGTTTATGCGCCTGCCCCCGTAAGGCATGGGCCATACGGTTGACGTGCTCATTGCCAGCTTCCTTGTGCCAGCAGCGGGGGTGGAACAACGGGTTCAGAGTCGTGCGTTGCGTCGGAAGTTCGGCCTCAGGGCAGGCACTTTTATGGAAGGCGACCAATGGCGGCATTATGCTATCGCCTAGGCCGTGGGTAGGAAAAATCAGACGAGGTGTCGTATGACAACCTCAGGCGGAATGAGCGACCACTTCTTCGCTGATGTTGACCCGGTTACGTCCGGTGTCCTTGGCGGCATACAGCGCCCGGTCCGCCGCATTCAGCCACATGGCGGCGTCGGTGAAGAAGGGTTGGAAATCAGCCAGGCCGATGCTCAGGCTCACGCGCAACTCAGGGATCTGCGGGTTGCGGTAATTGCTGAAGGTCTCGCGCATGCGTTCCATAACCTGCGCGGCCTGTTCCAGTGGCATTTGCGGAAGAATCACACAGAACTCATCGCCGCCATACCGTCCAGCCAGGTCGTTTTCCCGCAGGTGTCGCCGTAACTCCAGGCTCAACTGCCGTAGGACCGCGTCGCCGACAATATGACCGTGGGTGTCATTGATCTGCTTGAAGTGATCGATATCGATCAGGGCGATGGTGGCGTGGCTTTGCTGCAGCTGGCACTTGTGGAACTTGAGGTGCAGCAGGTCTTTCCATGAGCCATGGTTAAGCAGGCCGGTGAGGCTGTCGATGCGGCTCAAGGCGCTGAGGGCGCGTTTGTGTTCGGACAGTTTGATTGCCAGTTGAAAGCAGACCATGCCAATAGCCATGGGGTAGAGCGTCAACATCGGCAAACAGGCATAGACCTGAACCAGGCTGACCGAAGGGTTGAACTGCAAGCCGAACACTGCTGCCCCCACGACGGCGCCCAGCACTTGAGCCAATGCGCCGCGTATCAGCAGGCGTTTGCCACCGGCGGCGACGTTATTCATGGCGACCATCGACAGCAGGGTCACGGTGGTCAGCGGTGTGAACTGCAGCGTGGCGGCCCAAAACCCGCTGAACACGGCGTCATACACCAGGTTGCGCTGTTCGGCGTCGTAGGGGAATTTGGAGCGGGTTGCCAGCTGATATGCCAGGTGCGGCCAGACGAAACCGTTGACCAGCAATAACGCCCATAACCAGTCTGGTTTACCTAAGGGGTACAGGGCCGCTATCACGCTGACGCAGCACATGGCCGTGCCGATGATCCTTGGCTTGTAGATACGCCTGGCAAAGGAAAGCCCTTTGCCTTGTCTGTTTTCCATAAATTCCTGGTTCAGCTCTTTTTGCAGATACGACGACACACGTTCGCAGGGTTAACCGTTGATCGGATAATACCGGCGAATATTGTCAGTTATTCGCGTGGGAATAATCAGTGTCCTTCCAGGCCATTTGCGCAAAACAGAGGGCGAATGCGTCAAAAACGACCCGGAATGTCGTTCGCACAACCGGCTTTTACGGCGTGACCTCATAACCGGCCAGGAACAGGTCGATGGCCGACTCGATAACGCTGGCCTGACTGGCGGGGTCCAGGACCGGTTGGCCCAAGGTAATCTGCGGCCAGAAGGCAAACGCCTTGAGCAGGCTTTGAATCTGGTGGGCGGCAAACGCCGGGTCGCTGCAGTTGAGCCGGCCATCTTCCTGGGCGGCGCGTACCCATTGGGTAAAACCTTCTTCGCGCTTGCTCAGGCGGGTGACCATATCCTGTGCGCGCTCCGGCGAATGGATGGTGGCGGCGATGGCGACCCGGGCCAGGTCGAGGAAATTGGCATCCGCCATCATCTTCATCTTGGCTTCCAACAAGCCGCGCAATTGCTCGCGCAGCGGGCGATCGCTGGCGTAGCTGACGTCAAGCTGCGCAACGCTGCTGGCCCAGAGTTGATGGAGAATTTCGGCGAACAACTCTTCCTTGCTGGGGAAGTGGTTGTACACCGTCCGTTTGGAAACACTGGCGGTAGCGGCGATCTTGTCCATGCTGGTGACCTCGAAACCGTTCTCGCGAAATTCAGCGATGGCTGCGGCCACGATGGCTTCGCGCTTACGGTCGGTGAGGCGTTGTGGGGCAGTCATGGAGGGCGCTCGGCTGGTCAAGGAAAGTTACACTCGGTAGTTTACTTGCTGTGTATTTTGTTGCAATCTTGAAACTACACTGTGCAGTGTAATTTTAGAGCGGTCTGTAGGAGTCACCTGTAAATGGCCACGATTTCGTCCCGTGTCGATTCTTCGCCGGCAGCGCCCAAGCAAGACCTGGGGCACTTCAGCAACGAGGCGCCCGTGCAGCAGGGTGGCTTGGGCAAGACCTTGCGTATTTTCTGGAACATGCTGTTCAACAAGCCGCGCAGCACGCGGCCGGTGGGGCAGATTCCGGTACAACCGCTGAGCCGTGAGCAGTTGCTGGCGGCGCCTGATCACAGCGTGTTCCGCCTCGGGCATTCCACCGTCTTACTGAAAATGCGCGGCAAATTCTGGGTGACCGATCCGGTATTCGCCGAGCGTGCGTCGCCGTTCAGTTGGGCCGGCCCCAAGCGTTTTCATCAGCCGCCGATCAGTCTTGAAGAGCTGCCGCCGCTAGAGGCAGTGATTCTTTCCCACAACCACTACGACCATCTTGACCGCAAGGCTGTCGTCCAATTGGCCGATAAGACCCGCTATTTTCTCGCGCCGCTGGGCGTCGGGGACATTCTGGTGAAATGGGGCGTGGACGCCAGCAAAGTGCGCCAGCTGGATTGGTGGCAGGGCACTGAGGTGGATGGCATTCGGTTTGTTGCCACGCCAGCGCAGCATTTTTCCGGGCGCGGCCTGTTTGATGCCAATCAGACCTTGTGGTGTTCCTGGGTGATGATCGATGGTGCCCGGCGGATTTTTTTCAGCGGCGATACCGGTTACTTCGACGGTTTCAAACGCATCGGCGAACAGTATGGTCCGTTTGACCTGACGCTCATGGAAACAGGTGCTTACAACGTCGATTGGCCGCACGTGCACATGCAACCTGAGCAAACCCTGCAAGCGCATATCGATCTCAAAGGCCGCTGGTTGCTGCCGATTCACAACGGCACCTTCGACCTGGCGTTCCATGCCTGGCACGAACCGTTCGACCGCATCATGGCCCTGGCCTGGGAGCGCAACGTGTTTATCACCACACCGCAGATGGGCCAGGCGTTCAGCTTGAACCAGCCCGAGCGTGGGTATGCGTGGTGGCTGGAAGTGGAAAATCAAGGTGCAGAGGAGCGCCTCGCCAGCTGAAGGACAAGGCGTCGGAAAAAGGAGTTTTCAAGCTGTTTCAGAGCTGCGACAGACGCCAGTCAACGGTGCGATGATCCCCCGGAAAGTCTTTTTCCGGGGGTGGTTTTTATGGAAAGCAAGTGTCGGAAATTCTGGCAGGCGGGTATACCGTGTCCGACGGGGCAACCTGCATCTGTACTCGCTGAAGCGTCTGGATTGGCGACTGCGCTCAACGAGCAAGTGAATCCGCGAGGTATTGCTTTTGGTGTCGAGCCCCTGGCTCGTGACAACCCTGGGCGAAGCGTCCCCATTCCTGGATATGACGCGCCAAGTCTTCCCCTGAAACCCTCGCGGGACCCGTCGCTGTCATTGATTGCCTTGGGTGGGGTCGATCCTTCTGGGCCGGTGATGGTGGAAGTGCCCCTGGTAGAAAACAACACGACCTTCACTGCCGATCACGCGCTCGGCGGCAGACGCGTAGGGTTTGCCGAGCGGTTCGTGGAGGGTAACCAACATGAGCAGATCGAGCACAACCCTTCTTTCCTGAGGGCCTTGTATATCTTGCGCCGGTCTGGAACCGAGCTGGTACCGGTGCCTGCGCACCGGGCCAACCACACCCTGCATTCGCGCAACGAAATCGATGAACTGGTACGGGCATTCCGCCTGGACGCCCTGGTTTCCGACAGCCGCAGCAGCGCATTCCACGGGGCGTGCTGGAGTGGATACCCAGGGTTTGGTGAGCCCCTTGGGGATGGGGCGACGCTGTGGTTCTACGGTGCACGATGGGCGAAGGATTGGTTTCCTGCTCTGGTGCAGGGGTATCGAAGCGCCCGTCGCGCGGCGGATTTGCAGGATGAACCACCCACTGCGTTGAACTATCCCACACGCTGAATCGCCTACGTCGCGCTGCCCGGGAGGAGTGGAGTTTTTAGACTGGGCCACGGATCAACGTTGGTCCTTCTTCATTTCTTACTCCCCAGGAGGTCGTATGTTAGGTATCGCGTATGGGATGGGCTCCATGGTCCGGCAAGTCGTACAGTCGTTTGCCGGAGACTACTCACCCGCTGTTTCAACACCCGTGCCCGCTGGCACTGAGTACCTGAGTGTCAAAGAGCTTGGCGCGCAAATGGCCCAGTCGGGCGGACTTACCTCAGCCAGTCTGGTCGCTTACCTGCAGGAGCGGATCCGCAGGTTGGATCCGCAACTCAGCTCCGTCATAGAACTCAACCCCAAGGCACTTGAGACCGCGCTCGAGTTGGACCGTGAGCGAGCCAGCGGCAAGGTGCGCGGGCCCCTGCATGGCATCCCCGTCTTGCTCAAGGACACGATCGACACCGAAAATATGCAAACCAGTGCCGGTGCGTTTGGGTTGGTCGGTGCTGCGGCCGGCAAGAATGCCCCGTTGGTGGATTACCTGATCAAGCAGGGCGCGGTGATCCTCGGTAAAACCAATATGACCGAAATGGCGGGGTTCCGTGGAGGTCCGGATGGCTGGAGCAGTCGGGGCGGGCAGACCCGAAATCCTCATCGATCAGATGCCGATGTTGGGGGGTCCAGCTCGGGTTCTGCCGCTGCTGTTGCAGCCGGGTTGGCGCCCTTGGCGGTGGGGGCGGAAACCAACGGTTCGATCATTGTGCCGGCAGCACGCAACGGTATTGTCGGGCTCAAGCCCACTGTCGGCCTGTTGGACCGCAACGGGATTATTCCCGCTAGCCATCACCAGGACACACCGGGCCCAATGACGCGTTCGGTGCATGACGCTGCCCTGATGCTCAATGCCATGTCTGGCAGTGATCCTAAGGACCCGGCAAGTGTGGGGGCGCCTCAAGGTATCGATTACACGCAGTTGCTGGTTCCAAGCGCTTTGAAAGGCAAGCGTATCGGCTATCCCTCCACGTTCTCCAAAGAGGGTGAAACCTTGCCTGTGGAGAACAGCGCGCAGTTCAATCGGACACTGGAAGTGCTTCGCGAGCAAGGCGCGGTGTTGGTGCCGGTCAACCTGCGGCTGGCTGATGCCTCGCGCTACGATGAGTTGCTGCTCTCGGATGTGAAAGAGGAGCTGAACACCTATCTGGGCAAACGTTCGGGGTTGCCGGTCAAATCGTTGACCGAGTTGATCCGGTTCAATGATCTACGTGACGGCAGTGAGACGGATCATCAGCCAGTGCTCAAGGAAATCAGCGCCTCAACCCTGACACCAGAGGAGCGCAAGCCACTTTGGGATGCGCTCATTCAGGATTTCAGAAGCACGATCGATGACCCGGTCAAGGCAGAAAACCTGGACGCGATGGTGTCGGATTTCGACACCAACAGTTACTTCGGTGTCGCAGCGGCTGGCTATCCTGGAATCGCCGTACCGTCTGGCGTAGATGAGGATGGCCTACCCACCAGTGCCTACTTTTTTGGTACCCAATGGACCGAACCCACCTTGCTGGCAGTGGCCCATGGGTATGAGCAGGCCGCTCAGGTAGCGGTTAAGCCGGAGCTTTGATGCCATAACGTGCCGCTGGGGAGCGATGCGACAGGTTGGGCCCCAGGGCCAGGCGTGCTGTTTCGTAGGCGTCCCAGTCGAGGCTGTCGGGCAATGACGGGATGGTCACCTTTTCGCCCTGGGCAAGGCCTGCCAGTGCCGCATCCACCAGATTTTCCGTGCTCATGACGATGGTGTCGGGAAGGTTGTTCACGGGCAGCCCCGCAACATCCCAGAACTCGGTGGCGGTGGCGCCGGGCAGCACCACTTGAACACTGACCCCCTTGTCACTCAGCTCATGGTCGAGGGATTCGCTGAACGCCTGCACAAAAGCCTTGGTGCCGGCGTACACACCATTCAACAACTTAGGCGCGACCGCGACGATCGACCCGATGTTGATCAGGGTGCCACGGCCCTGGGCGACAAAGTTTGTCGCGGCAGCTTTTGCCAGGCGAGTGAGCGCGAGGACATTGAGCAGGATCATGGCGTCCATCTTGTCCGGGTCAGAGGCCAGCAATGACGCCGTCGCACCAACGCCGGCGTTGTTCACCAGCAGGCTGATGCGGCTGTCTTCAAGCAGAATCTGTTCTATGCGCGACAGATCGGCAGGCAAGTTGAGATCGGCGGCCACTACCTGGATGTCCCGTTGGGTCTCGACTTTCAGTCGGGCCGCCAGTTGGTCGAGTCGTTGCTGATTGCGTGCCACCAGCATCAGGTCGTAACCCTGGCGAGCCAGGCGGTCGGCATACACGGCACCGATCCCGGACGAAGCGCCAGTGATCAGGGCATAACCTTTGGATTGAGTCATTGCAGTTGCTCCAGAAGGGCCGGGGAAGGGCGGCCTTGTTGGAGCCAAGATTATGGGTGTAATGTATTGGCTGCAATGTCGTATATCCCTCCTTTCAGGACATGAGGTTTCGCCATGGTATCCATCGGTATTCTGCTGTTTCCCGGGTTCCAGATGCTCAGCCTGGGCACCAGTACCGTGTTCGAATTCGCCAACTTCGAGTTGGACCAGCCGTTCTATCGCGTGGACCTGTTGTCGGAACACGGTGGGCCGATCCAAAGCTCCATGGGTTTCGCCATCGCTACCATGCCCTTCGGCCAACAGCACTACGACACATTGCTGGTGGTGGGAGACAACGAACTGCTGCAAGCCACGCCCGGCATGCTCACTTACCTGCAGCAAGCCATGCTCACTTCGCGTCGCGTGACATCGGCCTGCACCGGCTCCTTTTATCTGGCCGCCGCCGGGTTGCTGGAGGGCCGCAGAGCGACGACCCATTGGTACCACGCCCACACCTTTCGTCAGGCCTACCCGAATGTACGGCTGGAGGAAGACCGGATCTTCACCGTCGATGGCCCGCTCTGGACCTCCGCCGGCCTGACCGCCGCCCTCGACCTGGCCCTGGCCTTGGTCGAGCATGACCTGGGTGTCGAGGTTGCACGTGCAGTAGCGCGTAAATTGGTGGTCTACCATCGCCGCGCAGGCGGCCAGTCGCAATTCTCCGCACTGTTGGAGATCGACCCCAAATCCGACCGCATTCAAACCGCCCTGCTCTACGCCCGGCAGCACTTGCAGGACGATCTCTCAGTAGAGCAGTTGGCTGAAGTTGCGCACTTGAGCCCGCGCCAATTCAGCCGATTGTTCCGTGCCGAAACCGGCCAGTCTCCCGCCAAGGCTATCGAGCGGTTGCGCATCGAGGCAGCCCGCCTGCTGCTTGAATCTGGCGATCACTCCATCGACATCATCGCCCGCGAAACCGGCTTCGGCGACCCGGAACGCATGCGCCGCGCCTTCCTGAGGGCCTTTGGCCAACCGCCGCAGATGATGCGTCGGGCGCTGCAACTGCAGGCCTGAGGCTCTATGCACCACTAGGTTTAAGGGGGGCCGACGTTGAACCTATCAAGCGAGAGAGGATGCCTTGCGCTACAGGCTCCGGTTCTTCGGTGTCGAACCGGCGCGCACTCATCCCCCACCCCGGCGCAAACCCTGGGAAGAACACCAGCCCTTCAGCCTCCAACCGAAACGCCAAGGCCAGGCGGGTTTCATCACCTACGTCATGATGGTGTTCAAACTGTTGAACCGCTTCAACCGCCACACCGGCCTGGCAAGCCAGGTCTTCCCGGCTCCAGCCCAGCATCGCGCGGGCCTGAACGCTGTGCTTGGCGGTGAATTGATGCAGGACGATCTGCTGTTCTACGAAAGAGCTCATTGCCAGAGAGGACATGGGTTTTCTCCAGGTTCGACGGGGGAGGACAAACTATACTGTGTTTTTGTACAGTTGTTTTGACCGCTCATCAACTGGATTCTCGCGGACCCGCTATTCCACCCCTGGCGCCTCCCGAATGATCAGATGGTCCAGATTTTCGATATTCGCGCTGAAGACCCCGAACGTTTGCTCGGGGTTCTTCTTGCTCGGCACCTGTTTCAGTTCCGGCGTCACCCCATAGAAGAAGCAGTACAACGCGCGCTCACTGTCCACCGCTGCCTTGATCTGCTCCAGGAACGCTTTGCGTTTGCGGTAGTTCTCGATGAGTTTTTTGCTCAGGTAAACGTTGACCGAGTAGGGCTTCTTGTCGAGCCACACCTTCCTTTCGAAGTCGATGCGAAAGCTGCTGGTGTAGTCCTTGATCGCCTTGATCTTGCCCCAGTAGATCAGGCCCTTGTTGTCCTGCAGGTACTCGATCTTCTTGAAAAACGTCCAGTAGGTTGCGGCGTGCTCACCAATCTTCAACGGCATGGACCTGAGCTTGTCCTTGTCGTCGAGGTTGGACACGAAACATTCCACCGGGTGGGCGAACACGCTGGTTTTGTCTGGAGTGCTGTCACTGGCGCTGTGGGAGACATAGCTTCGATTTGAAGGTGCCTTCACGGGATCGTGTGAGATGTTTCCCTCTGCCCCGACAGGCGGCGTTTTGCGTTCGTACTGACGACGGGTGAGTACAAACTCCGATGGGAAATTGTCCTCACGCTCGTCTTCATTTTCACCTGTCGCAGCCTTGTGAGTGCTGGCGTAACGGCAACCGTCGATATGCCGGGTGCTGGTCTTGTTCTTGAAATGCGGCGTGCGCAGGTAATTGACGTTTTTGGCGTTGAAGGTGCTCAGTGCGTTGCCGGTATCAAACGCCGCGCGACACTCATCATTGGGGCAGAGGAAGCTGTCCTTGTCTGAATCGAAGTCGGTTGTTTCGTCGAAATTCAGGTCTCGTACGTCGTAGATCGACAGCTTGTCATCGAGACTCAGGCTGTAGGCCGTGTCGAATTTCATGGGGCTCGGGTCCGTGAGAGGTTTCGCTATTAATAGCGGGATCTTGCGTAAATATCAGCAAGAACCTGCAACCCTTCGCCCGCTCAAGAAACACAGTGTTCCGCCCACCGCTGTCAACCCGGCCAGCGCATAAAACATCGTGGTCGGCGGTGAGTTGATCA
Organism: Pseudomonas sp. IPO3749; assembly: GCF_013386605.1. Classification (NCBI taxonomy): domain Bacteria; kingdom Pseudomonadati; phylum Pseudomonadota; class Gammaproteobacteria; order Pseudomonadales; family Pseudomonadaceae; genus Pseudomonas; species Pseudomonas sp. IPO3749. Next base: position 34,407 of record NZ_JACARN010000065.1, read on the forward strand.
ATAGATAGCCACAAATCACCGGGCTCAGCGCGCCGCCAAAGGCCGCCAGGTTCTGTGCGCCGTAGTAACTGCCCCGCAGCGACTCGGGGGCGAGGGTGTCGATAAACAGGAACTCGGATGGGAAGATAATCATCTCGCCCAACGTAAACACGAACATCGCCACACACCACGACAGCAGGCTGTCAGCCTGGCTGAAGCCGATCAGGCCACCGATGAACAGCGCAGTGCCCAGCAGGATCCAGTAGCGCAATTGCTCGCGCTTGAGGAAGCGGCCGATCTGGTATTGCAGCAACATCACGGTAATGGCGTTACAGGCTAGGACCGCGGAAAGAATCTTCAGCGCATCATCCGGGTTGTGGATCACCAACAGAAATTGCGACAGGTACAAGGTGTAGCGGCCATGCACGATGGTGCTCAACAGGCTGCCGCCGGTGAACAGCACCAGGCTGCGGTCGTTGCGCAGGGTCTTGAGGGTGCTGAGAAAACTCAAGGGTTTGCTGCTTTCATCACGCTGGGTGGGCGGGATGCCGATCATCAGGAACACGCTGATAAACGCAATGGCGCTGGACAACATGAATGGCAACAGCGGCATCTGCCCGGCAATCACCACGCCGACCATAGGGCCCGTGGCATAGCCGATATTGGTGAGGGTGTAGCGCAGGGAAAACACCTTGGCGCGCTGCTCAACCGGCAGGTTCTCGCTGATGATCGCCTTGGAGCCGATCAGGAACAGCGCCGATGCCGACTCGGTAATCACCAACGTCAACGTGGTGAGGTAGAGGTTGGTGGCAAAGGTCAGCAACAGAAAACCGATGGAGCTGGAGAGCATCGCCAGGATCAGCAATTTGCGCTTTTCCATGCGGTCGATGACGTAGCCGCCGTACAGGCCCATCAAGGTGGCGGTGAACACCGCGATGCCCATCAGCAAGCCGATGTCCTGCTGGTCGAGGCCCAGGCGTCGGCTCAGCAGCAAGGTCATCAAGGGACTGGTCATGGCCCGGCTGATGACGATGGTCAGCGAGCAAATCATCAGGCGACGGATTACCAGGGAGTAGGTGGCCACGGCGGGGCGAGTGTCCTTATTATTTTTTCAACGCAACACACATCACAGGTGGAACGGGCTTCTGTGGCGAGGGAGCTTGCTCCCGTTTGACTGCGCAGCAGTCACCGGCTTTCAGGGGCGCTTCGCACCCCAACGCGAGCAAGCTCGCTCGCCACAAAAAGCGCTTCCCAATTACTGGCCGGAGTTAATGGTGATCTTCTCTACAGCACCTTGCTCCAGATCCCACTTCTTCAGGATCTTGCCGTACGTGCCATCATCGATCATGCCCTGCAACACTTCACTGATCGCGGTGACCAGTTCCGTGTTGCTCTTCTCGATCCCAAGCCCGGTGAACTGCTTGGAAATCGCCAACCCCACCGGCTTGTACTTGCCCTTATCCAACGACATTAAATAAGGAATGGTCTCGCTGCCCTGCATCGCCGCGTCCAACCGGTTCTGCTGCAACTGTGCCCGCGCATCCGCCGAACCTTCGGTGCCGATCACCACGATCGCCGGCTTACCCGCCGCCTCGCAGTTTTCCTTGCTCCATGCGGCAATTTCCGACGGCCAGGTGGTACGGCGGCTGGTGCCGACTTTTTTACCGCACAGGTCTGTCAATTCCTTGAGGTCTTCACGCTTGGCCAGGGTGTAGAGCTGCGGGCCGCTGGTGAAGTAGTCGATGAAGGTCACCGCCTTTTGGCGCTCGGCGGTGTCGCTCATGCCCGACAACACGATGTCCACGCGCTTTGTGGTCAGGCCGCTGAGCATCTGCTCGAAGCCGGTTTCCTGCCACTTGATCTTCACGCCCAGGCGCTCGGCCAGGGCGTTGCCCAGGTCAAAGTCCAGGCCGGTGATCTTGTTGGTGGCCGGGTCCTTGAAATCCATCGGCGGATAGTTCGGCACGATGGCCGCGCTGATCTCGCCCTTGTCCTTGATTGCCGCCGGCAATGCCGCGAAAACAGCGGAGGAGGCCATCAGGCCTGCAAGCAACGTTGGGATAAACAATTTTTTCATGGGGGCGTTCTCGTTTGTTTTTTAGTTAAGTGCGAACGGCAGAAATAAAGCTTTGGGTACGCGGGTTTTGTGGGCTTATTAGAATTTCTTCCGGGCTGCCGGCTTCCACAATCTGGCCGGCATCCATGAACACCATGCGGTTGGACACTTCACGGGCGAAGCCCAATTCATGGGTGACCACGATCATGGTCATGCCGGTGGTGGCCAGGTCGCGCATCACCGACAGCACTTCGCCTACCAACTCCGGGTCGAGGGCTGACGTGGGTTCGTCGAATAACATCAACTTGGGGCGCATGGCCAACGCGCGGGCAATCGCCACACGTTGCTGCTGGCCGCCGGACAACTCCACCGGGTAGGCATTGCGCTTGTCCGCCAGGCCCACGCGGGCCAGCAGTTCCAACGCATCTTCGATAGCTTCCTTGGGCGAGCGCTTGAGCACCTGGCAGGGGCCTTCGATGATGTTCTGCAATACGGTCATGTGCGGGAACAAATTGAAGCGCTGGAACACCATGCCAGTGGCCAAACGCTGGCGGGCAATCTGTGATTCATTCATCTCATGCAGCTTGTTGCCGACGACGCGGTAACCCACCAGTTCGCCGTCGACCCACAGGCCGCCCTTGTCGATTTTTTCCAGTTGGTTGACGCAACGCAGCAGGGTGCTTTTACCGGACCCCGACGGGCCGATGATGCACATCACTTCGCCTTGCTCGACCTCGATATTGATGTCGCGCAGCGCGTGATACTGGTCGTAATACTTGTTCAGGTTGACGGCCTTGACGATGCTTCTCATGGGGCAAATCTCCTCAACCCAGAATTACGAACGCTTGCCGGCGCCGCGGGCAAAACGACGCTCGAGGCGGCTTTGACCAAATGAAAGAACAGTCACCACCGCCAGGTACCAGATGCCGGCCACGATCAGCAGCTCCATGACCCGCGCGTTGGCGTAGTAGATGTTTTGCGCGTTGTGCAGCAGCTCCGAGTACTGGATCACACTGGCCAGGCTGGTCATTTTCACCATGCTGATGAACTCGTTGCCTACAGGCGGAATGATCACTCGCATCGCCTGCGGGAGAATGATCCTACGCAACGCCTGCAGGCTCGGCATGCCGATGGACTTGGCGGCTTCATACTGGCCGGTATCGACCGACAACAGGCCGGCGCGCACCACCTCGGCGGTATAGGCGCCCTGGTTGATGCTGAGGCCGAGCAGGGCGGCCACGAACGGCGTCATCAGGTCGACGGTGTCGATGCTGAACAGGCCGGGAATCGCGATCACCGGGAAGATCAACGCCAGGTTGAACCACAGCAGCAGCTGCAGGATCAACGGTGTACCGCGAAACAGCCAGGTGTAAGTGATGGCCACGTAACGCAGGATCGGGTTGGCCGACATGCGCATGATCGCGGTGATCACCCCGATCACCACACCCAGTGCCATCGCCAAAATCGACATGACAATGGTGTTCACCAGACCCCAGAGGATGGCCTCAGACGTGAGGAACTGACCGATGTAGGACCATTCGATCTGGCCATTGGCAAATGCGCGCAACAGCGCGGCCAACACGATCACGATCAAGGTGGCAAAAAACATCCGCCCGTAATAACGACGCGGCACGTGTTCGTACTGCGTGATATCGAACTGGTTCTCGGACAACTTGCGCTCGGCTTCCAAGCGCTCTGCCGGGGTTTGGTTCATGGTGATTCTCCAAAAAAGCGATTACCGCTGTACTCGGTGCAACTGTTGAAACTCGATCCAATGTGGGAGCTGGCTTGCCTGCGAAAGCGCCCGGCCAGACACCTCATCACCCACAGGCTTAAATGCGAAATCCTTGGTAACTCTCTGTCCATTTTTGCTGTTCGGCCAATGCCACTTTCAACCGCCCAATCTGCTCCCGGACCCGCTCCGGCGCCGTCCCACCCCATCCACTGCGGGCTGCAATCGCCGCTTCCAATGTCAGGCAGTCGCGCACCTCAGGCGTCAACCGAGCATCCACCTCCGCCAACATCGCCGGGGAGGCTTCCCACAATTCAATCTCATACTTCTCACAGGCCTGCACCAAGGCGCCGGTAATCTCATGCGCCTCTTTGAACGGCACACCACGGGTGGCCAACCAATCCGCCACTTCCGTCGCCAAGGTAAAACCCATCGGCGCTTGCCTGCGCAGCTCTTCCATCTGCACCTTCATGGTCGCGACCATCCCGGCCATCGCCGGCAACACCAGCAGCAAGGTATCCACACTGTCCAACACGCTGTGCTTGTCTTCACTCAAATCGCGGTTGTACGACAGTGGCAGCGACTTGAGCGTCGACATCAACCCCGTCAGGTTGCCAATCAACCGCCCAGCCTTGCCCCGCGCCAATTCGGCAATGTCCGGGTTCTTCTTCTGCGGCATGATCGAACTGCCCGTAGCGTAGGCATCGTCCAATACCACCCAGCGAAACTGCCGTGACGACCACAGGCAAAACTCTTCGGAAAGACGCGAAATATTTACCCCGAGCATGCCCGCCACAAACAGGAATTCCGCGACATGGTCACGGCTGGCGACGGCGTCGATGGAGTTTTCGCACGGGCCGGTGTAGCCCATTTCCTTGGCTGAATGCTCTGGCTGTCGCGCAATCGCGGAACCGGCCATGGCGGCGGCACCCAAGGGTGACAAGGCCGTGCGCGCATCCCAATCCACCAGACGTTGCACATCCCTCAACATTGACTGCGCGTGAGCCAGCAAGTGATGAGCAAACACAATCGGTTGCGCTTGCTGTAAATGGGTAAAGCCGGGGCAGATGCTCTCGATATGCTGCTCGGCCTGTTCCACCAACGCCTGCTGCAAACCCAGCACCTCGGTGGTGATGGTGCGCGCATGGTCGCGTAGGAAAAGCCGCAGGTCATTGGCGGTCTGGTCGTTACGCGAACGCCCGGCGCGCAGCTTGCCGCCCAGGGCGCCGAGGCGCTCAGTCAATACGCGCTCGATGAAGGTGTGTACGTCCTCGTCATCCAGGGTTGGATGCAGGTCGCCGGCAGCGAAATCTGCGCCAATACCATCCAGGGCCTCTAGGGTGCGCAGGGTTTCCGACTCGTCCAGTAAACCGGCGCGCTGCAACTCACGGGCATGGGCACGCGAGCCGGCCAGGTCGTAGGGCGTCAGGCGGAAATAGCGCTCAGGGCAACGGGACAATGCGGCCAATGCAGCAGACGGACCGGTCTTGAAACGAGCGCCCCAAAGGCGGTCGGTGGGCTGGGACATGGGTATTCCTCACGCTTGTTTTTAGAAGAGTCGGAGGCAGTAAAAATAAGTTTTCAACTAGACTGAACCAGCGTCTGACGCGCCGTATTCAAGGTTGCCAAGGGCGGATGTTTATGTTCATTATCGCCGCCTGGCTATGTTCAAGGATTGGGTTGAAGCCTGTTGAATATGGCACTTGAGGTCAACGCGTATTATGGAAACCCCACTTTCCACTTCTGGAAACCTGCCGCCAAAACCCGGCACAAGACCGCCCCTGCAGTTGAGCGGGCTGGACTTCAAATTGCTGCGCGTGTTCATGGCCGTGGTCGAAGCGGGCGGCTTCAGCGCCGCGCAAAACGAGCTGAACGTGGGCCTGGCGGCGATCAGCAAACAGATCTCCGACCTGGAAATCCGCATCGGCATGCGCCTGTGTACACGGGGGCGGGAAGGGTTCGGGTTGACCGAAGAAGGCAAGCTGGTATATCAAGCCTCCATCGAATTATTTACCTCGGTGGACAGTTTTCGCGACAAGCTTAGTTCGGCGCAAAACGAGCTTATTGGTGATCTTAGTGTCGGCGTTATTGATAACACGGTTTCCGATGCTAATTCCCCGCTGATTACCGCATTGGGGACATTACATAGCGAATCACCCAAGATTAGATTGCGCCTACATGCCTCGCAATTGGACGAAGTTGAACGCGGCGTGGTGGAAGGGCGGCTGATTGTCGGCATCGTGCCGGTGTACCAGCGCCGCGAAGAATTCGACTATTTCCCGCTGTATGAAGAAAAGGCCCACGCTTACTGTGCTGTAGGACATCCGCTGTTCAACGCGAGTGACATCACACCGGAACTGCTGCGCCAGTACGAAGTGGTGAACCACCGGTATGCGATCCACCGCGACAAGGTCAACTTCGTCAACTACGACAGCCAGTCCGCCTCGGCCTCGCAAGTCGAAGCCGTCGCGATCCTGATCCTTACTGGCCGTTTCCTCGGCTTCTTGCCCGAACACTACGCCATGCCCTTGGTGAGAGAAGGGCGCCTGCGCGCACTGTGCCCGGAGCAGGTTCACCTCAGCACCGCCTTCAACCTCATCCTGCGCCACAACGCCCCCAGAAGCCCGATGGTAAAAGCCTTCGCCACAGCGTTGGGCGTGGACCTCAAAGCCACGACATAAACACCCGTTGAACACCGATTAACGAGCCGACAAAGATCAAATGTGGGAGTTGTCGAGCCCCAGCGAGGCTACGAAGGGATCGACCCGGGTTCCCTGCCGAATCAGCCATCAGCATCGATACATTTTCCGCCTAGGCAACAAACAAACTGACTTGTATTGTCTTCAGCCAGCCAAAAGGTGGGATGCCCATGACTGAAACAAAAAACAGCCCCCCAGCAAGAAGCACCTGGGACAGCTATTTTCTCCATGGCGAATCAGTGTCTGACGACTTATGTCTGAGGATGACCGATTGGAGGTTCTGGAATTGAATCAGATAGGTCAGGAACGGCTCGACGCCAGTGAAACGCCCATTCATGTGCCCCTCGACGATCTGATCAACGAGGCTGAGACAGAAACCGTCCGAAAGAATTGAGTTTGGTATCGACGCAGAGCGCGTATAAAAAAGCCCAATCTTCCAGATTGGGCTTAATGAAAACGAGATTTCGGGGCAACGTAATTCAATCTCTCAACCCCTAGCACCCCATGCTAGTGCGCGACTACCGCAGTTGCTTGCGCTTCTTCTTCGCATGAAAGTGCCGAAAATGCGCATCCTGCGCCGCTGCCAATAACTCCCGATCCCCACGTGTATCGCCCCAAGCCCGCAGCCGATACTCGCCCAAATCCCCATACACAGCTTCAAGCCGCAGCACCTTGTTCTCACACCGGCAGTTGTTCCCGGTGAGCTTGCCGGTCAGCACCCCATCCACCACCTCAAGCTCAGTCCCGATCAACTTGATCCCCAGCCGATTCGCAAACGGCTGCAACACCAACGCCGGCGACGCCGAACACAGCGTGACCTCCGCCCCGGAGCCCAACTCCTGCTCAACCGACAACACCCCCGTCGGCCGCATCAACCGCGCCCAGGTCTTCTGGCAATACTCCTCGGCCTTTTGCTGCACCCACGCCTTCTCCACCCCGGTCATAAACGTGCGGATCAACTGCGCCTTCAACTCATCCCGGCTGATCTGCCGCACCAAAAAGCGCAGCCCCGGCACCGCCAGCTTGACCATCCGGCCATAGAACTCGCCAGGGCCGAAGGCAAACTTGAGGAAGGGTACGAAACTGTCGTGGTGGGTCAGGGTGCCGTCGAAGTCAAAGACGGAGAGTACTTTGGCGTCAGCGGGGCCGGCTTCGAGCATGTCTGGGGTCACGGGTTGGCCTCGGTCCTATCTGGTATTTTTTGAGTGTTCATCAGGTGTGACAGCGGGAGTTTACTCCCGTGCCAATCTTCCTACTTTGGCGTAAAGCCACCTCGGTGAAGGCATCCCGATCACTACGCTGATGGCAATTGGGGCACAAGGCTACAGCATTGGTGATGCGATCCGAACCCTTCTGGGCGAGTCGGTGCGCCTGATGTGCTTCAAGAAGTGGCCATTCATCGGGCATAAAAAATGTCCGCTGTC
>NZ_JACARN010000066.1:0-22972 GCF_013386605.1 Pseudomonas sp. IPO3749
TGTCACGGGACAGGCCCATGGTTACTTTTGGGTCCTTCCAAAAGTGACCCGCTGTAAGAGCGGAACCCTAAGTAGCCGTTACCTAAACAACGGATACGCCCTCAGCCACCAGAACAAAACCCCACCCCCTGCAACGGCAACTCATAAGACTTCTTAACCGTCCGAACCACCAACGTAGAAGAATAAGTCCGAATCGGAATATCCCGATAAGTCTCCAAAAACCGATAGATATACTCGGTGTACTCCGCAGCATCCCGAAACTTCGCCACCATCACAAAATCAAACTCCCCCGTCATCAAGTAGCAGTCCTGAATCTCCGGATGACTAGAAAGTATGTGCTGCATCCTGCGATCAATATCATTGCTATCCCTATCCAACTTGATCAGAAAAAACGCCGTCACCTGGATTCCCAGCTTGCGCTCATCCAAGACCGCCACTTTCGCCTTGATAATCCCCACGCTCTCCATCCGGCGAATCCGCCGGTAACAACTGGTGGAAGACAGCCCCACACTGTCGCTCAACAACTCCAGGCTCTGGTCGCAATCCTTTTGCAACTTGCCCAGGATCTTCAAATCCATGGCGTCTGTCATCGGTTCCAAATCGTCCTTGAAAATTGCAATGAATCCGTCGCAATGACGGGCCAATTTGCACAAATCCTGCGCAGTGGCTAGTTAACATCGATTCAGCTTAGCAGCCCGGCCAACACCTGGCCTCAAGGCGGCATGAGAGGGATCTTATGATAGTCGCGAAACCGACATGGACCGCTGATATCCAAGGACTTTTCAGCGCACCCTACTGGGTACCCGCCAGCCAGCGCGCCGCCGTTGCCGCCACCTGGATCGGCTGCATGAATGCCTACGATGTGTTCCTGGAAGACCCGGCGTCGGTCAAGACCTGGTCGCAAACCATCTACCAGCACCTCGCCTCGCGCAACATGCCGCTGACCACCGACCAACAGCAGTTCTGGCCCATCGATGCCCTGGAAACCTTCCGCCTGTGGGTCAACCAGGGTTGGCGGCTGGACAGTATCTCGCCCTTCGACCTGGCCGAGCGCATCCCGCCACCAGCGCTGCCGCACCCGGTCAAGCGCGTACGCCAGGACATCCGCTCGCTGAGCGCCGACGAACTGAACCTGTACCGCGCCAAGCTGGATGATGTGATGCGCATCGGTGACCCCGACAGCGGTTCGCCCTGGCAGCGTTACGCCTACATCCATACCAACTGGTGCCTGCATTACCAGGAAGCCTTCGCCCTGTGGCATCGCGCCTATCTGCTGTACCTCGAAGCGTTGATCGACTGCGCGATCCCTTACTGGGACTGGATGGCCGCCGACGCCAGCATCGACGGCAGCCCCCAGGCCGGCCTGCCCCAGGCGTTCCTTGACGAAACCTATGTGCACCCGCAGACCGGCGAAGTGCGGCGCAACCCGTTGCGGTATGCGGCGGCCAAGGACGGCTGTTCCAAGGTGTGTGCAACCGCGCCGGTCGGGGACGTGGATTGCCTGTACGTGCAGCGCAACCCGCTGTTCTATACCCAGGGCGAGGCCTTTCGTTTCGAGCGCACCCAACTGTATGGCATGAGCCGGATCTTCCAGCAGCAGGTGGTCGATGCGCTCACGTTCACCACGTTCAGCCAGCCCCAAGGGGTGCCGGGTTACCCCTGGGCCAACATCACCAGCTTCGACCCGCCGCAACCGAATGACCTGTATCCCAACCGCGCGCTGAATTTCGACGGGCTCTACGAGCAGCCCCACGACAACTATCACGGCTGGATCGGTGGTGACATGGCCGACAACGCCTACACCGCGTTCGACCCGGTGTTCTGCTCCTACCACGCCAATATCGACCGCATGCTGGAAGTCTGGATCCGCGCCAACCCGGCGGCGCAGTACACCACCCAATGCCTGTTGCAACCCTTCGCTGGCCATCAGGCGGCTGAGGTGAGCTTCACCAGCGCCGACGCCTGGCGCTACACCAGCCTCGGCGACATGGCCCAGGACAGCCGGCACATCGGCTACGACTACGGCACCCCGGTAGCCCCGCAGTTCGGCGCAGCCAAGGCTGCGTGCTGCCATCAAAAACAGGCTGCCATCACCGGCCCCTGGGTGGTGTTCGATCACGTGCGCTGCACCCATGACACCTACCTGATCGACGTTTTCCTCAACCAACCGGACGCCACGGCGCAACACGCGAATACCGACAACCCGCATTACGTCGGACGCTTCAGCCGCATCGGCATGGGCCTGGTGGACGACAAGGGCCGCTGCATCAACCAGGGCGTCTGCCGCGCACTGAATGCCGCACGCAACGCCCAGGCGCTGAACCTTAAACCGAGCGATACAGCGCAGTTATCGCTGATCGTGACCCATCCCGATACTGGCCAGGTATTGACGCCCGATGCATACGCGCCCCTGCCTGGCTTTATCGCGCAACTGGTGTGGGACGACCCACGCCAAACCTCTGCCGGGCCCGCTCCGGGTACCGGTTGCTGCTCCACTTCCACCACCGCCAATGCTGGAGAACCGACATGAGCACGCCCTTCACCCAATTCACCTCCCCGGCCGAACAAGCCCCCAAGGACTACAACAAGCTAGGCCTGGAAAACCAGTTGCCGACCTTCGAAACCGACTGGAACAACAACGTCACCGGCTGGACCCAGATGTCGGTGATCGGCAACCCCTGGTCCAACCTCAACGACGCACCGCGCTCGGGCTACTACAACCCGATTGAAAGCGGCTACGGCACACAGACGCCAGTGACCATCACCTGGCAGCCCTTCCCCAACCGACTGTGGACGTTTTTCTACAACGAGGGCGCCGCCGTGGTCCCGCAACTGGGTGGCAAGGCCATGACCCTGGACCAGGTGATGCAGTTGACCGATCACGGCCAGATCACTCTCAACAACACCCTGTACTCGCTGTACCCGGACCCGAAGGCGACCCAACTGCAGATCCCCAGCGTGCTGTGCAAGTCCATCAACTGGAACGGCCCCTACGCCGACTTTTCACCCTCGGGCCCACGGGGCTGGCTGGATGAATACTGCGAGTGGTCGATCACCCGCGATCCCGACGGCAATATGCGCAGCATCATGTTCACCAGCGAGAACCCGGCGTATTTCCTGACCATGTGGAACATCGACCCGCAGGCCGTGCTGGGGCTGTACAAAGCCTATGTCGACCCACAAGTGAAGATCGAAGACCTGTACTTGCGCTACACCGCCAACGGCCCGACCGGCAACGCCGGCGACCCGGTGCTTGACCCCACCACCGGCCAGCCCGCCTACGACACCGTGAATAAATGGAATTCCGGCACTGTGCGCATTCCCGGCGTATCGGGCGGCGCAATGCACCTGACCTCCGGCCCCAATACCTTGAGTGCCGAGATCTACCTGGCAGCGGCGGCGACTATCTTGCGCCCGCTCAACAGCAGCCGTAACCAGCAAAGCCTGATCTGCTGCGCCCAGTACGGGCAGAACTATCGCAATTCCGATCCGCATATCGGTTTTTCCGCTAACCAGGAAGCCGTGAAAGCCCTGATTTCCTTGACCAACCCCATCGGCCTGTACCTGCAACAACCCAAGTCCTTCAGCACCTGGAAAGGCCCGCAAGGCCAGGACGTGAGCAGCTACTGGCGCATCACCCGTGGCACCGCCGGCACCGGGCCGAACAACTCCGACCAGATCCTGCAGGCGGTGTTCGAGGTGCCGGCCAGCGCGGGGTTCTCGATCAATGACATCACCATCAACGGCACGCCGATTGACTACGTGTGGGTGATCGCCAACGAGCTGAATGTGGCCTTGAGCGTCACCCCGGCACCGCTCAGCGGCACGCCCAAGGAGTGCGATTGCGTGGCGGCCAACAACACCGATGCGCAACCCTGGCCCGTGCAGTTGCTGCCGATTGACCTGTTCTACGGCCAATCCCCCAGCGACTTGCCCGCCAGTTTTGCGCCTGGCAGCTCAGGCCAGTTCGTGCTGGTGGTGCAAGGCGCCGACCCGAACACCACGGCGGCGGATGCGCGGGTGCAGTTCTCCAACCCAGGCATCACGGCCCAGGTCACGCAGTTCCTGCCGGATGCTTCGGCGATTCCTGGGCAGACCGACAGCGGCGGCACCCAGGGCTACATCATGACCGTCACCGTCAGCAGCAACGCGGCGCCGGGGCTGGTCAGCGTGCGCGCGCTGAACCCCAGCGAAGCCGCCAACCCCAGCGCCACCCAGCACCCATGGGAAAGCGGTCTGGCGCTGGTGCCCGTCGCCTGAGTGCCTCCCGGCCGCCCATGCCTGGCGTGGGCGGCCGCCTCTTGAGTCTTGAGCAAGGAATGCGACCATGAACGGATGGCTTCGCCCGCTGCGCCGGGCACGCTTGAATGTGTGGTGCTGGATAACCTGCGCCCTTCTCCCCTTCGCACCCGCACCGGTCAGCGCGGCGTCAGATGCCCAGAGCTGCGTCAGCCAACTGGTGTTCGACCCCACCAGCGGCGGTTTCCTACCGGTGAACAACTTCGGCACCGAGCAGGACTTTCTCAACTGTTTCGGCTGGCAACTGTTCATCGCCATGAACTGGCCGGTCAACCCCGGCTGGCCGGCCAACCCGAGCCTGGCCGGTGAGCCGGACACGCAAAGCACTGCGGCCCAGTTCGGCGTGCCGCCAACGCCCGGCCAGCCCATGAGCAATGCCCCGGTGTGGGCCAGCTACAAGGATGCCAGCGAGATCTTCCTGCCCGGTGCGCCCAAGCCCTCAGGTTGGGGCGTGGAAACCCGGGTGCCGTCCAATTGCACCGCCACCGGCAACCTCAAGGCATTTTCCACGGGCGCGCGTAAATTCATTACGGCCACCTCCGAAAGCGCGATCAACCGCAAACACCGCTTCCACCTGTCCAGCGGCACCCAGGTGACCTTGCCGGATTCGATCATGGAAGCTTCCGGCGGCTGGCTCACGGACCAGTCGGGCAACCTGGTGTTTTTCGAGCGCAAGGTCGGCAAGGCCGAGTTCGACTACATCGTCGACAACGGGCTGTACGACGCCGCCAACCAACTGATCGTGGCGCAGAACAGCGACAACCGGCACCCGGCCGGCCTGTCATTGCCCGCCGGCAAACTGGTACGTGAGCTGCCGGCCCAGGCGCTGCCCCAGGAAGAACTCGGCGCCCTGGAACTCAAGGCGGCCTGGCGCGTACTCACCAACAAACCCGAGCTGTATGGGCGTTACCTGACCACCGTTGCCTGGCTGCAACGCCCGGATACGCTGCAATGCACCCAGGAAGTGGTGGGCCTGGTGGGCCTGCACATCATCAACAAGACCCAGACCCAGCCGAACTTCATCTGGACCACCTTCGAGCAGGTCGACAACGTGCCCGACGGCGGCGCCACCCCGCCCGGCGGCTACAGCTTCAACAACCCCGCCTGCACCGGTGACGCGTGCACGCCCAACGTCGCACGGGTGCAGTGCGATGCCACCCACACACCGCCCAACTGCACGCCCCTTGATCAGCCGGTGCAGGCCACGCGTCTGAATGCCACGCCCCAGGACATGCAAGCGCTGAACACGGCGGTGCAGCAGACTTTCGCGCAGAAGACCCAGGGCCAGTCGGTGTTCCAGTACTACAAACTGGTGAATGTGCTGTGGTCCAAGACGCCCAACGCGCCCAACGATCCAGGCCCTGGACCCAACGTGAAGGTGCCGCTGTCCTATGGGCCGTTTGTCAGCGACCAGAGTGTCGTCGTCGCCAACACCACGATGGAAACCTATGTGCAGAGCGACAACTGCAACGACTGCCATCAGTACGCGGCGATTGCCGGCGGATCCAAGCTGGCGTCGGATTTCTCCTTTCTGTTTGGCAATGCCGACTCGGCGAAGAATACGCGCCTGATCAAACGCATCGAGGCGTTCAAGACCCTCAAGGACAACCCGTAGCCGAGGCAAAAAAAGGGGGCGATCAGTGATCGCCCCGAACAGTACAACGAGAGGTTCTTTCCAAAGTCTTACAGGCTGATCTGCTTACGCTCCTCATCCGTCAGCCGCGCCCGCGCCTGTTCACTCAGCGGCCCCGCGCCCAGTACCTGCACCGGGCTGTTGGGGTTGTAGCCAGAGGTTTTCTGCGCCGGTGCAGGCTCCTGTGGCAACGGCTCGCTGCCCAGGCTCAACACCTCAACCGTCATGATCGACGGCCGGCCCTGCTTGGCCGCTGCCTGCTGGCTGCGCGCCGCGTCTTCCGCCGCCTGGGACGCCGCTGCCCCGGCCGCGCTGGCCGAACTCATGGCGTTGGTGTTGACCGCCGCAGACACCGGCACCCCGGACGACTTGCCCTGAGTCTGGATGTTCGCCGCGTTCACCACACGCAAGGCGGCGATGTTGACGTTGCCCGACACACGAATGCCCGCCTCGCCCGCATCGATGGTGCCCAACGGCGCGATCAGGTCGATGTCCCCGGCTGGCACTTCCGGAATCGGGTTGAGCGTGGCAATCCCCGCACCGGTGCTCGGCACCGACGGCGACAGGCCGACGTTGCCCCAGTTGTCATAGACACGCTTGGGCGGCGTGTAGACCACGGTGGTCTTGGAGCCGCGACCGGCGTTGATGTCGCCCTCGGCGGTCCAGCCCATGATCGAACCGCCGAAAGTGGTCATGATGCGGCTCTGGCCAAGCAGGATGCTGCCCATGGAATACAGCTGGATGTCCCCCGCGCCCTGGGTGATCACACCGGCAGTCGACGGCGGCGCCGTACCTTCGATGCCGAACGTCTGGCTGCCGCCTGGGGTGAGCATCTGGATCGAGCCACCGAAGTTGGTGTGCACGCCCGCGCCGCCGAACATCGTGATGTCGCCTTTGTAGGTGACCGGGTTGCCGGCCACGTCCTTGTCCGGGAACAGCGCTGCAATCGCCTCGCGGCCACGCAGGTAACTGCCCTGGCGCACGCTGCCATCGGTGTTGTACTCACGGCCGGCGGCCTTGAGCTCGGCGAAGTACACGTCACGGGCGAACACCCGTTGTTGCTCGGCGGGAAGTGCCGCGTAGTAAGTACCCGCCTGTTCGGTGTCTCCGGTAAAACCGAAGCGCTCGACCAGCCAGGCGAGCAACTCTCTCTCGTAGGTCTTGGCGACCTTGCTACCCTGGATCGACTCACCCGGCTGCGCCAGGTTGGCGGGGTTCAGGTAAGCCTCGACAAACCGGCGGTAGTCCGGCCCATTGGGGCCGACGCCGGCTTGCAGGACAATACTTGCACCCGCTCGGTTGTCGCCGGCCGCCACGGCGCCCAGACTGTTCACACCCACCTGGTCATCCATCTGGATATTGCGCCCGGCCGTCAGCTCAAGGGTGCCGGGGCCCGCAACGTTGAAACTGCTATAAAGGATGTCGCGCCCGGCACTGGCAATGGAGATATCGGTTGCGCCGGTGTGCACGAACAGGTTGCCGGTGAACGTGTATTGACCGGTGCTCACGTCCCCCCCAAGGGCACCGTTCAAGCGGGTACCGCTGCTGACGATATCGCGTCCGGCGAGCATCCATACCGGGCCTGCACCTTCGTAGTAGGTCTGTCCGAATCGTGGATCATTTGCCCCGTAAATCGTGAGCGCCCGCCCACTGTTGACCCCCAGCAGGTCACCGCGCAGTGCGTAGAAACGGGCCGGCTCCAAGGCGTCGCCCCACGCCATGCTGGCGGTGTCAGGGCCAAACGCGAACAGCGGATGAAGCCCCAGGCGGGCGATGTTGCCATCACTGGAAAGATTGCCACTGCCTGCGACCGGCAAACTGTTGATGAAGCCCAGGAAAGCAGGATGGTAGATCGTCGCCAGGCTTTGAGGGGCGGCGCTGGAACGGCTGATGGTCAAGTCGCCGCCGTAGATCGAATCGCCCGCCAGCAGTTCCAGTTGCCCGTTGGCCGACGGTGCCAGCACCAGCGCCTGCAGCGGCTGCGGTACATTCGGGTTACTCGTTGACGCACGGCCGTAGTACAGGCTGCCGCTGGCGGCGACCGCACGCAATGTGGCGGGGTAGACCGCCGCCATATCGGTTTCCAGTGTCTGGGTCAGTGGTGTGAGGTTGCCGCCGGAGGAGAACAGATCGACTGCCGTACGCTCGGTCCACAGGCTGAACCAGCTCTGCCCTACCCCGTTGACGCCTTCCTTAGCGTAGGCCAAGGCATTCATCTGCGGTGCACGGCCTGGATCGGCGACATCCTGGAGTACCAGGTCGCCCCGGGTCGCCAGGCTGAAGGTCGAATCCCCTGGCAGCAGGCTCAAGCCGCCGGCTGCCATGGCCGACGTGGAGCGCAGCGGGTCGTAGGCGCGCACTTCGCTGGGGCTCTGGTCCCTGAGCTGGTTGCCGTAACGCAAGGTCAGGCTGCCCAGGCTGCCGCCCGTCACCTGTACGTGGCCGCGCAGGTTCACCAACGAGCCATTGAGGTGATCGACAGTGACCTGACTGGCGGGGTTCAGCGCACCGCCCACCCGCAGGTTCAAGTCGCCACCACCGGTCAGTTGCACGCTGCCATCGGCCGCGACCCGCCCGGTACCGCCGACCGCCAGAACCAGGCCTTGACTGCGGGGGCTGACGTTCTGGGCGGTTGACGACAGCGGGCTGATGATCCCCGCATTGCCCCCCACATCAACTGTGAGGTTGCCGCCGCCCAGGGTACCGAACCCGGTAAAACCGACCATTTGGTCCGAACGGACGTTGGCGACGTAAGAACCGAAATTGATCCACCAGGCGGTCGCTTGTGCCTGGCTGCCCCCGAGGTCATTGCCCTGTCGCCACAACCAATTGCCGACATTGGCTGAATCCTGCCCCAGGTCGACAGGCACAGGACGCGCCACGCCACTCTGCGCAGGGCTGGTGATATTGCCTGTCAGGTTGCCCCCCACTTTCACCAACACATTACCGCCCGTGTCCGGGTACCAGGCGCGGTACAGGCTGCCGGTTTCACCGTTGACCCACTTTTCGTTACCGCCTGCGTTACCCAGGACCTTGCCATTGCTGCCCTTGGCGCGCTTGAGGTTGTACGGGTCGCTAGCCGAGGTTGCAGTGGAGGAGCTGCCGGCGGTGTAGACACCGTACAACGACTCCATGCTCAGGTTGCCTGCTGCCAACAAATCCAGGTCCGCAGCGCCGGTGCGGATGACACTGAATCGCGTACTGCCGCCCGCCAGCAAGGTGTAGGCATCGCCTTCGGACGAGCAGTATTCCGGCATGTCGTCACAAATGCCGGGGTAGGCGAAACCATCATTCACATCGATGGGCTTGCCCACCATGCTGTTATCGCCATAGACATCCAAAGAGCCCTGCTCTGTCCAGACCAACGCACCCTGCCCGTACATCCCATAGTGACTGTCGGCCAACCGAAGGTTGCCCGTGACCGGATGCGGTTGCAGCAGGCGACTGTCCGCCGCGCCGGTGTCCGCGCCGGCCACCAGCCGAATCGACCATGCCTGCGAGCCTTCCTCCAGCATCGGCGCAATCGCCCAGTTCTTGCCCTGGCGCCCGGCGTCGGCGACACGCAGCTGTACCGAGTCTGCACCGCCCGGCAGCTTGACATCGGTACCCGACGGCAACAGTGCGCCACGGGGCAAGACTTGGCTGCCCGCCAGCTTGATGCTGGTGGCCAAAGGCACCCCCTTGGGCCAGATCAGCCCCTTGACGTTGGCCGAGCTGCTCAGCAAGGTGCCAGCGTCCAGTGTGCTGCCGGCGACGAGGGTCTGGCTCTGAGTCAGCAACGTGCCTGCGGCGAACAGCACATTGCCCGATGCGTCCCGAACGGCGGCCGCCAATACCGTACCGGCAGGCAGCACCAAGGGTTGGCTGAGCGTTGCCGCGACGGGCAACCGCGTGCCGGCAGGCAGGAACAGCGGCTGCGTCGACACATCGAAATTGAGCGTCACGCCGCCTGGAAACAGCGTGCCATCCGCCAGGGTCACGCCACTGCCCGGCACCACCACCGTGCCGCCGGTGTAGTCGATACCTGCACGCAGGACCCAGCCATTGTCATCGTCGGTTTCGGGCGGCGGCGCGAAGCCGTCGTTGATGCTGCCGTAGATATTCAGGTCGCCACCGGCGCGCAAGGTCAGGCTGCCGGCCTCGGTGAGCTGGGTCGACTTGAGGCTGGCGTAGCGATAGCCGGACAGGTCCAGGTCGCCCTGTACCACCAGGTCGCCGTCGGGCGTCTTGCTGATGATCTCCACACCAGGCCGCAGGTGGAAAACATCGCCGTAGGTGGCGTTATTCAGGCCTGCCAGTTTGTTCTGCAGCAGGTTGGTATTGCCGAGCGCGGCATTGATGAACGTCGTGCTCAGTGCGTGCTTGCCGTCGAGGTAGGCTTGGTCGATCGCCTGGTACGGACGTCCGTTCGGGGTGGCATCGGTCTTGGTCGGGGCATCGTCGTAGGTGACCATGCCATTGAGCGCGATGGAGCGCGCACCGGTGATGGTCAGGCGCCCACTGGCATCGATGGCAATGTCATTGCTGCCCAGACGCGGCGCATTGAGCTCCAGGGTGCCGCGGCTGCGCCCGTCATTACCGGCCACTGCCCCCGTGCCATGGCGCAAGTCGATGCGCACGCCATCGGCCAGGGTCAACTGGCCCTGGCCTGAGCCGAGCACAACGGTGGCGCGGTTCGGCGCGTCGATGACCTTGCCATAACTGTCCACGCGCACTTGCGTGCCATGGGCATCGAGCACCGCCGTACCGTCCAGGACCAGGCCGTTCCTGGCGGCCAGGTTGATGCTGCCGACGCGTTCGCCGCTGGCGTCTACCAGGCCGGTAACACGCAGGCTGCCATTGTCGACCGAAACGTTGACGCTGTTGGCCTTCACATCGCTGCCGATGATCAGATCGCCTTGCTTGAGCTGAAAGCTGCGCGAGCCATACACCTGGCCTTGATTGAGGCGTTGGTTGAGGGCGGCGAACTGTTCATTCAATGTGCCGCTTGTGCCCAGCCGCTGGGCCTGGACCTCCACCGCGCCCGCCAGGTAAGGCACCCACGTACCCCCGGCATCGTATTCGCCGCTGCTGCCGGCGACGATCCTGCCCGCCAGGTCGACGGTGCCCGCCGCGCCCTCTACGGCCACCGCCCGCAGCCGACCCGCCTGGTTGTGCTGCGCCGACAGGTCGATGGTCGAACCGGCCGCCTGCAGCACGTTGCCCGCACGGCTTTCCAGCAGGACCTCGCCGCCAGCGCTGTATTTAGTCAGGTCGTTGAACGCAATGGCCCGGCCGGCCACATCGATCAATGCCGCGTCAGTCAACACCACATCGCCACGGGCGCCCAGGGTGAGCTTGCCGCTGGGCAATACCACCGCGCTGGCCAGGCGGATGCTGTCGCCCTGCAAAGACAACTCGCCGCCAAGGCCTTTGGCCTCGCCCACCGGACCCGCCGAGGCGCTCACATCAATGGCGCCACCGGCAGTGATCCGGTTGACTGAGCCGGCTTCACCGGTCATCAAAGGTGTGAGGATATTCAGGTTGCCGCCACTGTAGGCAAAGCCCTTGACCGCGTCATACGCGCCCTGACGCTGGTACACCGAGAGGCTGCCTTTATGGTTGGCGGTGATGCGCTGGCTGGCGTTCAGGTTGACGTTGGCAAAGCCCAGGGCCAGGCGGCCCAAGGACTGGGTGGTGCTTGGCTGGGCAAAATCCCCATAGCCGAACTCGATGCGCTCGGCATGGATATCCAGGCGCCCACTGCCGCTGCCGGCACCGTCGGTCACTGCCGCCACAGGCGGTGTCTCGGCCCCCTGCCAGATCAGGTTGGCGGTGTGGATGGTGGCCACATCGTTGGCGCCGCCCGAACCATAAATGGCCGGCGTGGACAGCATCAGGTTGCTCAGCATCGACTTGCCGGTTGCCGAATCGTAAGTGTCCAGGGTCGTGGTGCCATAGAAGTTGAAGCTGTCGCGTGCCGACAGCTGCAGGGTTTCCAGGGCCGGCGCGCCAAATTGAGTGTCACCCCGCAGCAGGCGCTCCAGGACTTGCTGGGTGAGGGTCATGCCCACCGGCAGGCGATTGCCGGCAGCGGCGGCGGCCAGGGCTTCGGGGCTACCGACGTTGATGCTGGATACGCCCAGGTTCAGGTGGCGGGTGCCATAACGCACGTCCGCCCCCATCTGCAGGGTGCTGTCGGTCAAGGCCACGAGCGTGCCTTCGGAGTACAGAGCGGTCTGGCCGCTGCACGGCGCGCTGGTGCAAGCCCCCAGCTCGATCCCGCCGCTGGTCACACCCGCCATCGGCGTTGCTGCGACCACGTTGAGCAGGCCGTTGGACACCGCCAGCATATTGGGCATGTTGTAGACAAAGCCGTCACGTGCGTCATAACTGGCGTTGCCGCGACCAATGGTGTTGATCGAGGCCCCCTGTTCGACGGTTATCTTGCCGGTAGAAGACACCAGCAACACTTCCGGCGCCGCCAGGTTCGCGCCTTCGCGCAGGTTGATGTTGCTCAAGGCACCGTTGGCCAGGTTGATGTAGTTGCCGCCCTGACCGTAGGTCACTACCGTCAGGCCACCGATCAACAGACGCGCCGCGCCGAGCGCGTTGAGGCTGTCGGCCTCGACGCTGATGCCGCTGAAACCCGTGGTCGCGCCCTTGCCTGCCGCGACAATCTCAATGTCCTTGCCCGTGCTCTTGTTGCCATTGGTCAACGCCACGGTGCCACCGTAGCCGCCGTCGGCGGCCTCGAAGCGACCGATACCCTTGAACGAAAAGGCATTGGCACCCGCACCCGGGCTCAGGTTAAGTTGCAGGGTCTTGGCATCCACCGGCAACAACGCACGCGGCACCCCAAGCCGGGCTGCATCGGCCACGGCGAATTGCGCATAACTGGTCTCGTTGTATTGGGAATAACGGCGCAAGGTGTCGGCGGAGGTGAGGATCACCTGGCTCGCCGTACTGTTGCCGATGCCGGTATTGGCGATGGACAAGCGCCCCGCAGTCGACCATGAGCCGTTGCGCAGCAGCTGTGGCGTGCCCTCGCTGCCGAGCCCCGCCAAGCCGTTGATTTCCAGGCGGAAGGCCCCCGGCATCAGGGCATAGGTGGACGGCATCAAAGTGTAGGTGCCCGCTGTCAGCCCCGGCACACCGGCACCAATCGTGATTTGCTGGCCAATCAACGGATCGCTTGCCCCGCCCTCCGGCCCCACCGGGGCATACCCTGGTTGCGCGCCCGGCACGATCGCATAGACCGGGTTGGTGCCCAGCCCCGGCAACACAAAACCGCCGGTGGCCCCGAATTGCACCAAGGGGTTGTAGCGCGCATCGGTAGAACCGCCGCGCCCGGAAATAAACCCGGCCCCGAGCAGCTCGCCGCCGCCGGACAGGTCCACGATAGCGCCAGGCTGCACCGCCACCGATTCGCCACCCAGGACCATCCCGACATTCAGGCTGCCGTTCGCGTTGGGCAACGCGCCCTGCCCAAGGAATGTCACGGTCTTGCCGTTGTACTTGTAGACCTGGCCGTCCACGGTGCCGCCGTAGGGCAGCACCAGGCCCTTGCCACTCACCGATGTCAGGCTGCCGGGCAGCAGCTCGACGCGGCTGGCCCCCAGGTTGCCGATTTCGATCAGGCCCAGCGGCGCACGTACCACCCCGCCCTGCTTGATCGTGGGGCCGCCCAGTTGCAGCCGGCCGAACGCCGAGTACGGCATGGCGGCATCAGCAGTCCCCGTGCGCGCGATCGTCAAGGTGCGGGTCGGGTCGTACTTGAAGCCAGAGAAGGCATCGATAAAACCGGCCAGCACCCGTGCGCCGACTTCCGTTGCCGGGTACAACTGCGCGGCGCGCAGCGTCATATCGCCTTTGGTCATCAACTGAGTACTGATGCCCTGCGCGATCACATCCGCCCCGGCACCGACCAGGAACCGCAGGTCACCCTGGCTGCTCAACTGCACATCATCGAACCCAAGGCGATCGATGCCCTGCTTGCTGGCATCGCTCAACGTCAGGTCACTCTTGTTGCCAAACAGCACATTGCCGCGCACATCGATCAGGTTGCCACTGGCCTGGAACAGCGCCTGGCTGGCACGTTGCGACATGTTGGACGCGAGTACCGGATGCAGGTACTGGTCCTTGCTGGGGTCAAGCGGCGCAAGGATGCCGGCCAGCAGCAGATAAGGCGCAGACAGGTTGATGCGAGCGTTGGCGGCGGCGTTTTCGGCAAGGCCCATGGCCCCGCTGTACAGGCGCAGACTTTGCCCCATGTTCAGCGACACATCACCGTCGAAGCTCAACACGCCATTGCTTAGCAAGGCCAGGTTATCAAAGCCGCCGGTGGTGACCTGGTCCACACCGAGGCGGCCATGACCGTACTCGAGGGTATTCGGGAGGGGGCTGGCTTGATGGGACTGGCTGAGCACCAGTTCACGCACCTTGAGCACCGAGTCGGTGACCGCCGCCTTGAGGTAGTAAGGCGTTTCCAGTGCCAGCGACAAACTGCCGCCCGCCGCACCGGCACCGCCGGCCTGGGCGACAAAGCTGCCATCCAGATACAGGCCGTTGTTGGACGCAAAGCTGATGCTGCCGCCATTGCTGGCCACCTGCACCCGGCCCTGGCCCGGAATGTCGAGCATTGCCTGAGCACCGGAAGCGTCCAGACGCGCGCCGTCGCGCACCACCACAAACAGGTCGCTGGTCTTGGCAATCCCGGTGGCCAGGTCAATTTCGCCGCCGAGGCTGATCCTGCCACCCTTGCTGACCTGGCCGTAGAGGCGACCGCGATTGTCCGCGGCACTGACCGCACGGGCTGCCACATCGATCACCGCGTGGTCGCCGACCCAGATCGAGCGGTTATGCCCGGCGGCATTGGCCACCTCGGAACCGACAGCGGTCAGGCCACCCAGACTGACGCTGCCGCCCCAGGCATTGAGTGTTCCGTTCAGGGTCAATTGGCCGACGCTGCGCAGGTTGATGCTCTGGCCCGGGTCGACGTTGATCACCGCGCCCCGGCCCACTGTCAGGGCCGTGGTAGCCAGTTCGGCCGCCGTGGATTCCTGCCGGCCGGCGGTCAGGGTCAGGCTCGCGCCACGGCGCTGGGTCAGCATGCCTTTGGCAGCGTCTTCCTGATACAGCTCAGGGGTCCAGCGCTCCAATACCGTGGCAGGGTTGCCACCGGTTGGCGCAGCGGACGTCTGCTCGCCAAGGCGATACACCGGCGTGGTGACATCCACCTGGGTGCCGTCAGTGACCAGCAGGCCCTCGTTGCCGGTGATGTCATAGGCCGAAAAGCCCTTGTTGAAGAAGTCTTGCGCCAGTTGCACGGTGCCGGCGTCAGGCGCCCCATCGCTGTTGCCGATCTGTACCTTGCGGGCCTGCAACGCCAGGGTGCCGCCGCCATTGACACCATAACCACGAATCTCGCCCTCCAGCCCCAGGCTGCCCAGTGCCCCCAAGGTCACGTCACCGCCCTTGCCGCCGATGAGCTTGCCATCCACCCCGAGCGTGGCGCCGGAAGACGCATCCACCACGCTGCCTGACGCCAGGTTCAGGTTGCCGGTGCTGCGCAGCGACACCTTGCCGCCGTTCACATAGGCCACGCCTTCACGAAGGCTCGGCTCCAGTGCCAGATTGTTCCAGCGCCCAGCGGCGTCCAGCTTGACGCCTGTCGCCACATCGACCCGTCCGCTGCCCGCGAGGATCACATCGCCGACGGTGTTGCCCGAGTTGAGGTTGACCTGATTGAGGATGTTGCCCGCGTTGATACTGCCCCCCCGGGCGGTGAGATTGGCGTTGATACCGACCCCCGGTCCGAACAAGGTGATGTCGCCGCCGTCTGCCACCTTGAGCGCGCCATTCACCGTGATCTGCTGCTTGGCGCCCACCTTGATCGCACCCAACTGGTAACCGTTGAGCTGGTCGCTGTCGAGCACCATCTTGCCTTGGCGATCCGCCGGCAAGGCGGTGGTGAGGTCCAGGCCGTCGGCGATTTTCTGGGTATTACTATCGATCAGCACCTGGTCGGCGGTGCCGCTGAGGGCATAGCGCAGGGTGCCGGTGGTCTTGTTGTAGATCGGAATGTACTGCCCGATGATCAACTGCGCCCGCTGGGCCATGGCCTTCTTGGATTGCTGGTAACCGTCGAGGTTGATGTTCGGCGCCTGGGTCTGGCGGTCGCCCTGGAACACATCGCTGATCACTTGCCCTTCCAGCACCGCGCTGGTGGTGCCGATTACCAGCTTGCCGGCGTCGCGGCCCACGGTGTAACCGGCCTCATAACGACGTTGCGGCGCAATCAGCGGGTTGTAGTAATACTCGGTCTGGCCCCAGCGTACGCTGTTGTCTTCATAGCCTTTGTATAACCCCGAATAAAGGATATCGCCCGGCGCCTTGGACAGTTCATACAGCTGGCCATTGGGCCCCTTGAGCCAGGTCTGCTGGATATAACCGGCCTGCACATCCACAGTGCCGCCCGACAGGTTGATCTGCGCACCCTGCTGGGTCACCACATCCTTGCCGGTGAACGTCAGGGTGCCGCCCTGGGCCATCCATTCGCCGACCGAGTGGCCCTGGGTGCCGAGGTAACCGCCCACTTCCAGCAGGCCGCCGGCGGTGTACCAGCGGTCCGTCGCATAACCGTTGGTGCCGGCTGGTACAAACACCAGCTCACGCAGGTCCACCCACACATCGTTGTTGATCAGTTGCCCGCCGTCACGGTTGACCGGTGCATCGCGCTGCTCGTTACCCTGCACGTTGATCTTGATATTGTTGGATTCCATCGACACCTTGACGCCGACCGCACCCGACACATCAATCATCGCCCCATCGCGCACCAGGCTGCGCCCGGTGGCGCTGACCGCCACCTGGCCACCGGTAGCCAGGGTGATCGAGCCTTTCTGGAAATCGACGGTGCCGCCACTGACGATCTCGATGCGCGACTGGTCGCTGCGGTCGGCCACGGTGCTGAGGTTGTTGAACTGGCCAGTGATCAGGTTCGCAGGCGTGCCATCAAGCTTGATCAGGCCGTTATCCTTCTGGCCGTTGAGCGCGGTGCTGCCACTGCTGTCCAACAGGATCGCGGTGGTGCTGCCCTCGCCCAGGGTTACGCTGCCGGTGGAGTCGGTGGCGGAGTTGAGCAGGTGAATCGTGCCGCGTGTGTCCACCGAGGTGCTGGCCAGGGCCACGCCGTTTTGTTGCACCTGATGCCCGGTCAGGGTGATGTCGCCAGTAGAGGCCATGATCAAGCCGCTGTTGGTAACTTTGCCGGCGCTGCTGCCGGTATTGAGACGGGTCGCCACCTCGTTGCCGCGCGTGGTGGAGCGGTCGTTGCCGGTGGTGCCGACGCCCTTGCGAATGTAGAAGCTGTCACCGGCGGCCAGGGTGGTCTGGCCCTTGGCGGTGATGATAGTGCCGGCGTTTTCCACTTCGGTACCGAGCAGCAAGGCATAGCCGCCGGCGTCGGTGGAGGTGGCCGGATTGTGGGTCTGGATCAATGCTCCGCGCTGCACTTCGACCTTGCCTGCCGCATCGGTGAAGGTCGGCTGGGTGCCGTTGGCATCGACGTAGAGGCCGCGCTGGGTGAACTGATCGTCGGTGATGGTCGCTGCCGCCGCCACCAAGTTACGCACGTTGACCTGGCTGGTGCCGCTGAACACCACGCCGTTGCGGTTCATGATCATCACCGTACCGGCGCCGTTGATCTGGCCCTGGATCTCACTGGGGCGCGCATTGGGATCGTTGACGCGGTTGAGCACCGCCCAACTGGCCTGCTGCTGGAAATCCACGGTGGTGTTGCGCCCGACGTTGAACGTTTCCCAGTTGAGGATTGCCTTGTCGGCGGTCTGCTCGATGGTCACCGTGGTCTTGCCACCGGACTGGCTCTGGGTCGGGCCCTTGGCGTTGGTCCAACCCTGGGTCAGGCCGTTGTCCACTTGCAGGCCACCCTTGCCCAGGCCATCGGGAATATTCGAGACCTGGCCGAACGCCGCCTGGCGCCCCGCCGCTTGTGCGGCCTGCTGGGCCGCGATCGCCGCGACGCTGGTGTTCAAGGTGCTGATGGAGCGCGACAACTGCTGCTTGACCCGCGCCTGCTGGTTCAATGAGGGAATCCCCGGCACCTGGCCCGCGCCAGTGCGTGCCGCCGTGGCCGCCTGGGACGCGCCCTTGTCGGCAAACCAGCCGGAACTGAACGCTGTGGCCGCCTGGGCATTACCCGCCACCATCAACAGCGCAATGGCATGGGCCAACGGCTTGAGGTGCAGGACAGTCGCTTGGGCTTTCAGGTTTACCGGTGATTTGCAGCGGACCATCTGGAATCTTCCTTCTTTGCTTTAGCCCAGGGGCAAGACAAGTTCACGTATGAGGATTAGGCGGTTGGCGAGGGGCGCGACTGAACTTCTGTCATGGAAAGTTCACATGGGGCTGTTAGTGCGGGGCAAAACGACACAAACGCAAAAATCAGCAACGGCACAGGCCGTTGCTGATCAGGTGTTGCCGGTCGGTGAACGCTTGGGTTACTGCGGACGACCGATGCCGTTGCAGACGTTGGTGTTGCCGATGCTCAGGGCATTGGAAGCGGTCAGGAAGCTACCGCGAATAGCGATTTTCCAGTTGTTTGGCAGTGGCACGAAAGCGTTGGCTTCGATCGCTGCGTCGTTGTTGGCAGACGAACCGTAGTGCTTGGTGAAGAAGTCACGCACTTGGGTGGTCTGGGTGGCATCGGCGTAGCACTGGCTGAAGATCACGTTGGTGAAGCCCAGGATCGGGTAGCCCGACGTTGGGTAAGGCACCACACCTGCGGTGTTGGCTTTGCCGAACACGGGAACCCAAGCGTCAGGGTTGCCACGGTCAGCAACAGCTGGCAATGGAACAGCGTTGATGGCAGCGGATACATTGCTCGAAGCCGGTGATACACCCTGGACCGCCACACCGTTGACCACGTCCTTGCCCACGCGAGCGACTTTAGTTGCGTCATCCAGACCGGCCAGGGTCGGGGCGGCAAAGTCAGGGCTCATGTAGGTGATACCGCCGTCGGTACCGGCCAGGGTGGTCATCACGCCTTGGCTGCCAGTTGCGGAAACAGCACCGGCAGGCAAGCCACCGGTGTAGCTGGTGCCGAAGGTGGTGGTGACATTGAAGGTGCCGGTTTCAGCGCACTTGGCATTCAGGAAGCGCGTGAACAGCTCGGTGGTGCCACTGCTTTCGGTGCGGTAAACCACTTTGATGGCGCCACTGCGACCCGAACCTGTGATACCGCTCCAGTCGGCGATACGACCGGAGAACACACCGCACAGCTCGTTGACGCTCAGGTCAACGGCAGCAGTACCGCTTTTGTTGAAAGGGATGGCAACCGAAGTACCCACCGATGGCACCTGGATCAGCTTGCCCCAGGTTGGTTGCTTGGCCGATACGTAGGTCGACAGTTCAGTGGCGCTCAGTTTGGAATCGCTGCCCGCCCAGTGCACGTTCAGGTTGGAAACGCCAGCCTTCAACTTGGTGTAGTCGTTGGTCAAGAAAGCTGCCTTGCCATTGCCGCTGCCCACACCGATGTAAGGGGCAAAACCTGCGGTCAACACGCCGGATGTCTGGTACAGCGCTTGTGGCAGAGTTGCGCCGCCGCCGTTGATGTCGGCCATTGCAGCCTGGGCCGAGCACAGTGCAGCGAGGGTCATGGATACCGCGAGAACGTTGCGCTTAAACATGAAGAATCTCCTTTCGTCGTGTTTGTACGTTTGGGGTAGATGGCTCTTGCATGACGCCATGGCTTCGGTCCCAAGCCGTATTGCGGGGGTGGCTGGGGGTGAAAACCATGGAGAGAAAGTCGCAGTTCCCGATGACAACTGTGGGAAAAAACCTCGGGAGGAACACCTTGATTTCTAAAAAGATTCTCGGGTGTTTTGGTCATGGTTTTGGGCGGTTTGGGCGCAGGTGACAGCGAGGTTTCAGCAACGGCCGAGGGCCCTGGGCTGGAGACAGCGCGGGCCGTGTGACGCGCAAGTAAGATGACGGAATAAGGAACCCGAGGTCGGTCGGGTGAGCTAGGTGACCAGTTGATTGACTTCAATGATCGGCAACAGCACCGCCATGACAATCACCAGCACCACGGCGCCCATCACCACGATCATCAACGGTTCCAGCAACGCAGTCATGCCCATGGCCCTTCGCTCAATATCCCGCGACAACGTCTGCGCCGCACGCTCCAGCATCGGTGGCAGCGAGCCGGTTTTCTCGCCGCTGGCGATCAGGTGGATCAACACCGGCGGGAACACTTTCTCCACCGCCAATGCCGGGGCCAGGTTGACGCCCTCGCGTACCTTGGCCGTGGCGTCGTTGACACACTGACTCAGCCGATCATTGGACAGGGTCTGCCGCGCCGCTTCCAGAGCGCGCAACAGCGGCACCCCGGCACCACCGAGAATCGCCAGGGTCGAGGCGAACCGCGCGGTGTTCAGGCCCAGCACAAAACGCCCGATCAGCGGCAGGCGCAACACCCGGCTATGCCAACTCAAACGCGCCACCGGGTTGCGCAAATACAAGCGCCAGCTCCAGAAGCCGCCAACGATCCCGGCAAAACACAGCCAGCCCCAGGCGCGAATAAAGTCACTGGCGTTGAGCATCGCCAGGGTCAACCCCGGCAGATCCTGACGCGCCTGGGAAAACGCACTGACCACCTGCGGCACCACGTAGCTCAGCAGGAAAATCACAATGCCGATGGACACCAGCCCCACCACGCCGGGGTAGATGAACGCGGTGAGGATCTTGCCGCGCAGGTTGTTGCGTTCCTCGATGTAGTCAGCCAGGCGCTCCATCACCTGGGCCAGGTCGCCGGACTCCTCCCCCGCTGCAATCAACGCGCGGTAGATCGATGGAAAATCCCGTGGCCGCGCCGCCAATGCATCCGCCAAGCGCATGCCCCCACGCACATCTGCACGCACCGCGCTCAAGGTCTGGGCGATGTGTTTTTTCTCGGCCTGCTCCACCGTGGCACTCAAGGCGGCTTCCAACGGCAGGCTCGCGCCCAACAGGCTCGCCAGTTGCCGCGTGGCCCACGCCAGGTCGTTGTCCGACAGCTTGGCGGTGAACAGGTTGCTGCCGGCCGCCGTTTGTTGATTACCTTCGATCTGCACCAGCAACGCCGTCAAACCCCGGCTACGCAGATTGGCAAAGGCCCCGCTCTGGCTGTCGGCCTCCACATGCCCGGCCTCGACTTTGCCGCTGGCATCGGCGGCCTCATAACGATAGCGATTCATCAGGCGTCCCGTGTCACACGCAAGATTTCTTCAGGCGCGGTGGCGCCGCTGCGCACCCAGCGCTCGCCGTCTTCACGCATGCTGAACATCCCGGCACGGCGCGCGGCCAGGCGCAGGTCCTGCTCGTTGGCGCCCTGGTGGATCAGGCTGCGCACATCGTCATCGACGCAAAACAATTCATGGATACCGGTTCGGCCGCTGTAGCCGATCTGGTTGCACTGCGCACACCCAACCGGACGCCACGTGCCCGGCGCGGCCGGGTCTTCCTGCTTGCAGTGCGGGCACAGGCGACGCACCAGACGCTGGGCCAATACACCGAGCAACGACGAGGCCAACAGGAACGGTTCGACGCCCATATCAATCAGCCGGTTGACCGCCGACACCGCATCGTTGGTGTGTAAGGTTGCGAGCACCAGGTGGCCGGTGAGCGAGGCCTGCACGGCGATTTGCGCGGTCTCCAGGTCACGGATTTCACCGATCATGATGATGTCCGGGTCTTGGCGCAGGATCGCCCGCAGGGCCAGGCCGAAGGTCATGTCGATCTTGGCGTTCACCTGGATCTGGCTGATGCCCGGCAGGTCGTATTCCACCGGGTCTTCCACGGTGAGGATGTTGCTGGTGCTCGCATCCAACCGAGCCAGGGCGGCGTACAGGCTGGTGGTCTTGCCACTGCCGGTGGGGCCGGTGACCAGCACGATGCCGTGGGGTTGGCGAATCAGGGTATCCAGGCGTGCCAGCAATTGCGGTTCCATGCCCAGGGTTTCCAGCTGCAGGCGCCCGGCTTGTTTGTCCAGCAGGCGCATGACGACGCGCTCGCCATGGCCGGTGGGCACCATGGACACCCGAATGTCGATGGGCCGCCCGGCTACGCGCAGGGCGATACGGCCGTCCTGGGGCAGGCGTTTTTCGGCGATATCGAGTTGGGCCATGATCTTGATCCGTGAGACCAGCGCGCCATGCAGGGCCTTACGCGGCGAGACCACGTCACGCAGGGTGCCGTCGACGCGGTAGCGCACCACGGAGTGGGTTTCGTAGGGCTCGATGTGGATGTCGCTGGCTTCATCGCGGGCAGCTTGGGTGAGCAAGGCGTTGATCATGCGGATCACCGGGGCGCCGTCCTGGGTGTCGAGCAGGTCGGTGATTTCGGGCATGTCTTGCATGAGGCGGTCGAGGTCGACTTCGTTTTCGGCGGCGCCCACTACGGCGGCGGCGCTGCCGGTGTCGGCGTAGGCGCTGGTGAGCAGGCCGTCGAGTTCGTCGTCGCGCACGTGTTCGATGTGGGATTGGCCGAATTGGCGGTGGACTTCGCTGATGGACCAGCCGGGGGTTGAGGGGCACACGGTTAGCAGGTGGCCGGCTTCGGTGGGGCGCAGGAGGATGCGTTGGGATTTGGCCCAGGCGTACGGGAGCAGGCTCATAGTGGTGTGCCTTTTTGCGGGTGTACATATCCGTTTTTTGGGTAACGGCGGCTATTGGTTCCGCTCTTACAGCGGGTCACTTTGGAAAAGCCCCAAAGTAACCAAAGGGCTCTTGCCCCAACACTCGGCACCTCGCCTAGGCTCGGTGTGCCCGTAATCCGACAGTGATTTGGGGGGCCGCCGCCACGCGCCATCCATGGCGCGGGGCGGCTAAACCGGCATCCCTGCCGGTTTACCCCCCAAATCCCTGTCGAATTCCGGCCAGCGTGTTTGACGGGGCGCCTAAGATCAAAATCAAAAACAAAGCCAGAGCCAGAGCCAGAGCAGATTGATATCTACCTGATATAGGAGATCAAAACTGTGGGAGCGGGCTTGCTCGCGAAAGGGGT
>NZ_JACARN010000067.1:0-34008 GCF_013386605.1 Pseudomonas sp. IPO3749
ACCTTATTCAGGACGGGACAAGTGGTAGAAAAAAGCCCGGCTTAGGCCGGGCTTTTTTTCGCCTGGAATTTGCCTCAGGCGCTGGCGACTTGGGCGAGTCTAGCGACCTGGCCTGGGGCTGCAACATGGCCGATCACCAAGATAGCCGGGCTCTTCAAGGCAAATGCCTGCGCATCTTCGTACAGACGCCATAGCTCGCTGCGACATTCCCTTTGCAGGGGCAGCGATGCATTCTCGATCATCGCCACCGGCATATCCGCCGCCATCCCGCCGTCCAGCAGTTGCTGGCGGATTTCCTCCAGTTTCGCCACGCCCATGTACACCACCAGGGTGGTCCCGCCTTCTGCCAGCGCACGCCAATTCAGGCTGCTGCCGTCCTGGGTATGCGCCGTGACCAGCGTCACGCCGCGACTCACCCCGCGCAAGGTCAGTGGCACCGCGCAATTCGTCGCGCCTGCCAGGCCTGCGGTAATACCGTTGACCAATTCAACCTCGACACCCCGTTCACGCAGCCACATCGCCTCTTCACCGCCGCGCCCGAAAATGCACGGGTCGCCGCCTTTGAGACGCACCACACACTTGCCTTGGCGCGTATAGCGCAGCATCAGGCGGTGGATAAAATCCTGCGGGGTCGACCGGCAGCCACCGCGTTTACCCACGGTAATCACCCGCGCTGCAACGCAATGTTCCAGCACGGCCGGGTTGACCAAGTCATCGATCAGCACCACATCGGCCTCATGCAGGGCGCGTACCGCTTTGAGGGTCAGCAGCTCCGGGTCACCCGGACCCGCGCCTACCAGCCATACTTTTGCATTCATAAGGTGTTCCTCGTCCAGGGATGACGTCAGCGGTGAAAGAGTGAGTACGACAGCACCAGATTGATCAGCAGCGAGAGCAGCGCCAGGGTGCGCCAGACCTTCAAGGGTTCACGCTCCAGTAATGGCTTGGGGCGGATGCTCAGTTCCTTGCGGTCAGCCTGCTCCAGCACGCGCAACCACTCTTCGGCGGTCTCATAGCGATGGGCGGGTTGGGCCGCCACGGCCCGCTCCAGGCTGAGGGGCAGCCAATCCGGCAGGTCCGGGCGGTAGCGGCTGGCGCTGACAGCTTGAGTGAACCGGGGCCGTTGGAAAGCCTCGATTTCGCCGTAGGGGTAGTGCCCCGTCAGCAGGTAATACAGGGTTACGCCGGCGCTGTATAAATCCTGTTGGGCCGTAGGACGCTCGCCGTTGAAAGCTTCAGGTGCAATAAAACTTGGGGTGCCCGGCAGCGCATGGGCGCTGTGTTCCGACAGGCCAGGGCAATACGCCAGGCCGAAATCCAACACCCGCAATTCGCCGTCGTCTCCCAGCAGCAGGTTTTCCGGCTTGATATCGCGATGCAGGATCTGCCGTCGATGCAGCATGCCCACGGCGCGCAGCAAACGTTCGGCAATCGACTGCCATTGTGCCAAGGGCAAGGGGCCTTGATGTTGGAACAGTTCGGCCAAGGTCTGGCCGGAATATTCACGCATCACATAGTACAAATGCTGGCGCCCGCTGCCGGCATGCACTTCAGGAAACGCCCGCCCCGCCACTCGGCGCAGAAACCATTCCTCCGACAGCAAGGCCTGGCCGGCATCATGCTCATCGTCGCGGCTCAGCGGCAGGGTTTTCAGCAGCCAGGGTTGCTGCTGGGCATCGCGCACCCGGTAAAGCAGTGACTGCCGGCTTTGTGCCAACACGCTTTCCACCTGCCAGCCTTCAAAGTGTTGCCCGGCTTTCAACAAGGGCGGCAGTGGCCATTGCTGCAACTGCACCAGCGCGTCGCCGAGGGTGGCGGCGCCGAGGGTGTCGACCCGGATGAGCAACGCGCTGGCATTGTCCTGGCTGCCGGCCAAATGCGCGGCAGTCACCAGGGTGTTGACGGCCAGTTGCATGTCCGTCTGTTCGCGCAGAATCGCTTGGATACTCTGATCGCCCAGGGTGGCCCACACACCATCACTGAGCAGCAGGAAACATTCGCCTTCACGCAACTGACCGTCGAGAAAATCCACCACCAGGTGTTGATCCAGGCCAAGGGCGCGCTTGAGCACATGCTGCATGCCCGGTTGCTCCCAGACGTGATCCTCGGTGATGCGCTGCAATTGGCCGTCGAACCAACGATACGCCCGGCAATCGCCGACATGCGCCAGGGTAAACCGCTGGCCGCGAAACACCAGCGCGCTCAGGGTGGTCAGCAGCGGCTGACCACCGCCATTGGCTTGCAGCCAGCGATTCTGTGCCAGCAGCAAACGCTCCAGGGCCTGGGCCACGCCCCAGGTTTGCGGCGTGGCGTAGTAATCCAGGGCCAGCGCCTGCAAGGTCGAGCGCGCGGCCAGGCCGCCGTCGGCGCACTGGCTCACGCCGTCGGCGATGGCGCACAGGTAGCCCTTGCTGGCCGCCAGTTCGGCCACGGGCGTGACCACCCGCAGCGCGTCCTGGTTTTCCGCCCGTGGGCCAATGGCACTGGCCTGGGCGATGCTCAGATGCAGGCTCATCAGACCCGCGCAGCCGTCACGGCCGCCGAGCCCCAGGTGGTTCTCCAGCGACGCTTCACGCCATGGAGGCCGAACCAGGCCAGCACGCCCAGGCTGGCGAACAACCACAGCGCCATCTGATAGCTGCCGGTGCTTTGCTTGATCGCGCCCATGCCGGCTGCCAGGGCAAAGCCGCCGATACCGCCGGCCATGCCGATCAGTCCGGTCATCACGCCGATTTCACGGCGAAAACGCTGCGGGACCAGCTGGAACACCGCGCCATTGCCTGCGCCAAGGCCCAGCATGGTGCAGACGAAAAGCGCCAGCGCCGCGTAGGAACTCGGCAGGTTGAATCCCACTGCCGCGATGCAGATCGCCGCCACGCTGTACATGCCCAGCAGGGTACGAATCCCGCCGAAACGGTCCGCCAATGCGCCGCCCAGTGGGCGCATCAGGCTGCCGCCGAACACGCAGGCGGCGGTGTAGTAGCCAGCGGTTACCGGGCTCAGGCCGTATTGGTCATTGAAATAGCCGGGCAGGGCGCTCGCCAGGCCGATAAAGCCGCCAAAGGTCACGCTGTAGAAAAACATGAACCACCAGCTGTCCCGGTCACCCAGCGCCTTGAAGTAGTCGGCCATGGACTTGGCTTTCGGGCGTTCCGGGGCATTGCGCGCCAGCCAGGCAAAGACAATCAGGGTCAGCACCAGAGGGATCAGCGCGAAACCGAACACGTTGCTCCAGCCAAACGCGGCCGCCAAAACCGGTGCCAGCAACGCGGCGAACACTGTGCCGGAGTTGCCTGCACCTGCGATGCCCATGGCTTTGCCCTGGTGTTCCGCCGGATACCATTGGGAGGCCAGGGGCAGCGCGACGGCAAACGAGGCACCGGCCATGCCGAGAAACACGCCCAGCAACAGCGCTTGTTCGTAGCTATGGATTCCGAGTTTCCAGGCTCCGAACAAGGCGCAGATCACAATCACCTGGCCAATCAGCCCGGCCGTCTTGGGCGACAGCTTGTCCGCCAGCATGCCCATCAAAAAGCGCAAAATCGCACCGGCGAGGATCGGCGTTGCGACCATCAGGCCACGCTGCTGAGTGGTCAGGTGCAGGTCGGCGGCAATCTGGATCGCCAAGGGGCCGAGCAGGTACCAGACCATGAAGCTCAGGTCGAAATACAGGAACGCGGCAAACAGGGTCGGGGTATGCCCGGATTTCCAGAAGCTTGATTTCATCACGCACCTCAACGGTTGGGAGTCTTGCAAGAAGGCCAAAACGAAAAAACGCCGCCACCGGGTTCGCGAGGGCAAACCGGGTGTGCGACGTCTTTGTCGGGGAGGGGCAACCGCCGTTGGCTACCTGTGATGAATGCTTAGCAAGAGCTGCGCCAAATCATCCAAGCAGCTCACTCATGGCGATAATCTGCTCCGCCACCTGGATCAGCTTCTGTTGGCGGCTCATGGCCTGGCGGCGCATGAGGGTGTAGGCCTCTTCCTCGTTGCAGTCCTTCATTTTCATCAACATGCCCTTGGCCAGCTCGATGCGCTTGCGCTCGGCCAACTGCTGGTCGCGGGCTTGAAGCTGCGCGCGCAAGGCCTGGTCGCTTTCGAAGCGGGCCATGGCTACATCAAGGATCGGCTGAAGGCGCTGGGCCTGGATGCCTTCGACGATGTAGGCGCTGACGCCGGACTTGATCGCCTGGCGCATCACGTTCGGGTCGTGTTCGTCGGTGAACATCACGATGGGCCGGGGTTGGTCGCGGCTGACCAGCACGACTTGCTCCATCACATCGCGGCCCGGTGACTCGGTATCGATCAGGATGACGTCCGGGCGCACCGTTTCGACGCGTGCAGGCAGGTCAATGGTCAGGCCGGACTCATCGATGACGTCAAAGCCGGCTTCGATCAGTGCCGTCCTCAGTCGGCCGACTTTACGCGGCGTGTCGTTGATCAGCAGGATTCGCAGCATGGAGGTCCTCCTGTCAGCGCAAGGCTTGGCGGTGGGTCGGATCAGCCAGCGCATGCAGGCGGAAGCTACGGGCATAGCCGGCGGGGTCGGAACCGTCCCAGATTTTGCCGTCGATCAGCTGGCTGCTGCGCATGTCCTGGTCGTTCGTGACGATACCCAGCCCATCGGCGGCCTGGCGATACAGCGCCAGTTGTTGCACCTGGCGCGCGACGCCGAGGTAGTCGGGGTCTTCGCGCAGCAGGCCCCAGCGCCGGAACTGGGTCATGAACCACATGCCATCGGAGAGGTACGGCAGGTTTACTTCGCCGCCGGCGAAGAAGCGCAGCGCGTGGGGATCCTGCCACTGATTGCCCAGGCCGTCGTCATAAGTCCCCAGCAGGCGCGGCTCGATGCAGTCGAGCGGGGCATCGAGGTAGTCGCGGCCACTGAGCAATTGAGCGGTGGAGCGGCGGTTTTCAGTGTTTTCTTCGATAAACCGGCTGGCCTCCAGGATCGCCCTCACCAGCACGCGTGCCGTGTTTGGATACTGGTCGACGAACGCCTGGGTGCAGCCGAGGACCTTTTCTGGATGATCCGGCCAGATCGCCTGGGTGGTTGCCAGGGTAAATCCTTGGTTTTGCTTGACCGCGCTGGCGCACCAGGGCTCACCCACGCAAAACCCGTCGATGCGCCCGGCTTGCAGGTGCGCCACCATTTGCGGCGGCGGGACCACCACGCTGTCCACATCCTGCAAGGGGTGAATGCCTTGGCTCGCCAGCCAGTAATACAGCCACATGGCATGGGTGCCTGTGGGAAACGTCTGGGCGAAGGTCAGTTTTGTTCGGCTTTGGTGCACGTGGCGGTCCAGTGCCTCAGGAGTGATCACCCCCTGTTGTTGCAAGCCGTGGGACAGGTTGATGCTCTGGCCGTTCTGGTTGAGCCCCATCAGCACGGCCATATCAGTTGGGGCGACGCCGCCGATACCCAGGTGCACGGCGTAGATCAGCCCGTACAGGCTGTGGGCGGCGTCCAGTTCGCCGCTGACCAGTTTGTCGCGCAGGTTCGCCCAGGACGATTGGCGCTTGAGGTTCAAGGTCAGGCCATAGGGTTGCGCGAAGCCCTGGGTGGCCGCCACCACCATTGAGGCGCAGTCGCTCAAGGCCATGAAGCCCAGGTCGAGGCTGCTCTTTTCCGGGGCATCACTGCCGTTGACCCAGGCCAGCGGGTCGTTCATCGGGCTGTTGCCAACCGAATCGTTCATCAACACCTACCTTTTCTTTCAAAAAAAAGCGTCGTTCCCTCAGATGGCGATGTAAGCCAATGCGGGTAACGACGCCTTTGTCCGTAAGCCCGCTCCGCCGTTGGTGCGTGCTCTGATACAGAGTTCATAGCAAGGCACATGCCACGGCTGGTTGGGCCTGGAGCGTCATCAACTTTCCATCAAGATTGAAAGCGGGCGGGCTCTCAGTATGGCGACTCTCCCACTGCCAGCCCGCCCAGGAAAACCCACGGTGTACGCCGAAGTCCCAGTAACGATGCCTCGCCTCTGGCTACACCGCCGACTGTTGTTTGTCGTGATGCTATTGATCAGTACGCTGGCCTGGGGCGAGCTTTACCAAGCGCAGGACGAAAGCCTGCAGACCGTGTTCACTGCGCTGTCAGTGCCACTTGGGCTGCCCATCGTCGTCAGTCGCGAAGTTGCACGCAAACGCCTCAGCGCAGCACTGGATTTTGATGCGCCACAACAGGCCCTGGAGGCGCTTGCACTTGAGCAAGGGTTGATCTGGTACAGCGACGGGCAAGCGTTGTATGTCTATGACGCGGGTGAAGCCAAGAGCTCTGCGGTGACCTTGCGGCATATCTCCGTCGACAGGCTGCGCAACCTCATGCGGCGCTCTGGCCTCGATGAGTCACGCTATCCGTTGCGCGAAAGTGGAGCGCGCACGTTCTCTGTCTCCGGCCCACCGAATTACATCGACCAGGTGCTGCGTCTGGCTCAGCTGATGGACCGGCAACGGGCGGAGTTGCGGGTGGGCGCTCAGTCCTTTGCCGTCGTTCAGGTGCTCAACACCGATGTGGTGGATCGCCAGTACGGCACGCGCGACAACCCGGTTACCGTGCCGGGGATGGCGTCGATGATCGAGACCTTGTTGGCCAGCGAGCAAAAGGGCTTGCTCTCTGACAAGAGCCTGGGCGTGATCGCTTACCCGGACAGCAACAGCCTGTTGATCAAGGGCAAGCCGGCCCAGGTGAGTTTCATCCAGAAACTGGTGGCGGAACTCGACGTGCCCAAGCGAGCGATCGAGGTCTCGCTGTGGCTGGTGGATGTTGAGCGCGATGAATTGAAGAAGCTGGGCCTGGATTCGGACGAACAACCGAAGGCGTCGACCACGCGCGTCTTGGCTCCCTTGGACGATAGCCAGCTTATGGCGAAGGTGGGTGCATTGGAGCGCCGTCGACGGGCGAAGGTGGTGACGTTGCCGGTGATCCTCACCCAGGAGAATGTGCCAGCGGTGTTTCAGGACAATCACACGTTTTATATACCGCCCCGCGGAGATGATCGCGCTGACTGGAAACCGATGCGTTATGGCACCCAGGTCAGCGTGCTGCCGCGTTTTGGCGAGGGCAACCAGATTGAGATGCGCCTTGAGGTGGACGAAGGGCGCCAGATGAGTGAGCCGGGGCAGCGTGAAAAAAATGCGGCGGTGGGGCGGATCGGCATCAACAGCGTGGTCCGAGTGCCTCAGGGCAGACGCTTATGGCTGGGTGCGTTTCAACGGGAATCAGAAGGGCGCACGGCAGGTCGTGCAGCCCAAGTACGCCTGTTTGTGATCCAGGCCAGGGCGGTGGGTAGTGAATTGAAGGGGCAGGAAGAGGCGGGAGGGCCACCGCCCCTGACTGCGGCGCAATACGAGCGTGTCCAGCGTGCGTTTGTGCGACCGCAGCGCGATGTCTCACCGTAAACAAGGTGTTAACCCATGCATCTGGAAATTCTTCTACAGGAACAACTGATCAGCCGCAGACGGCTGGCGGCCTTTGCACCCGGAAAGGTGCTTCCGTTGGCCCCGGAGATCATCCACAGCGTGGAAGTCCGGGTGAACGGGCAACTGCTGGCCTTGGGCGAGCTGGTGCAGTTGGAGGATCGGCTGGGGGTTGAGTTGCATGAGGTGTATCAAGCGTGGCTGCCTGTGGAAGAGGGATAGCGAAACGTCTTACAGCACGTTTTCAAAAGCCGCTGGATGTATGGGTTTTTTCCTAGCGTGAGTCGTGAGCCAGGTTTTTATAGTCGTGACATGGGTGCATGGGTCAGTGATTGAAATGAGGGCTTCAATGTCAGCAGTCGGATGCCGAGGTAAGCATGGCCGTCATGGATGATGGAGAGACGGCGACTTCCCTGGTGTTCGCACGTTGGACCCTGCATCACCACGGCCGCCTGACCGGTGAGGGTTCGGATGTCCAGTTACCGCCCAAGGAGTGCCAGGTGTTGCGGCTGTTGTTGGTGTCTGACGGTGCCTTGATGACCAAGGATCGCTTGCTGGAACTGGGCTGGCCGCAGGGAGAGGTTGCCGAGGAGTCGTTGACGCGCTGCATTTACTCGCTGCGCAAGTACCTCGGTGCCGACAAGGGGTTTATCAAGACGATCTACGGCCGGGGGTATCGCTTTACCTGTCCGGTGCGCGCAATGTCGGGGCGGGCGCAACAGGTGTGTGCGGCCTGCGGGCACGTCAGCCAGGGTTTGTTGAAACGTGGCTAGGTTCTGGAGCAAGGGCTGGGTGCTGGGTGCGCTGATGGTCAGTCATCAAGCGTTGGCCTACTGCTGGGAGGAGGCCGCCAGTCACTACAATATCGAGCCGGAGTTGTTGCAAGCGATCGCCGTCGTAGAGTCGGGTAACCGCGCGCAAGCGATGAATCATGCCAACCGTAATGGCACCCGAGACATCGGCCTGATGCAGATCAACAGCATTCATCTGCCACGCTTGCTCAAGCAGGGCATCACTGAGGATCGGTTGATCAACGAGCCATGCCTGTCGGTTGAGGTGGGGGCTTCGATCCTGGCCGAGTTCATCCAGCGCTTTGGGTACAACTGGACGGCAGTGGGTTCCTACAATGTGGGGACAGGCGCCGGGCCCGAGCGTGAGGCATTGCGCCTGCAGTATGCGCAGAAAATCTGGGCATATTACGAGCAGTTGGTCGCGCATCGTTACTGACGATTGGGGTTCGCGCCTCGCGCCTTACCTGTCACCCCGGCTATAATCGCCGTCACCTTTCGCCGCCTCCGAGTCTAGCCCGCCCATGTATACCCTGGCCCGCCAGCTGTTGTTCAAACTTTCCCCGGAAACTTCCCACGATCTGTCCCTGGACCTGATCGGTGCCGGTGGCCGCCTGGGGCTCAATGGCCTGGTATGCAAGGCTCCGGCAAAAATGCCGGTCTCGGTGATGGGGCTCGATTTTCCCAACCCGGTCGGCCTGGCGGCTGGCCTGGATAAAAACGGTGCGGCCATCGATGGCTTTGCGCAGTTGGGTTTTGGTTTTGTCGAAATCGGCACCGTCACCCCACGTCCACAGCCGGGCAACCCCAAGCCGCGCATCTTCCGCCTGCCGGAAGCCGAGGCGATCATCAACCGCATGGGCTTCAACAATCTGGGCGTTGATCATCTGCTGTCGCGGGTTCAGGCGGCGAAGTACAAGGGCATTCTCGGTATCAATATCGGCAAGAACTTCGATACGCCGGTCGAGCGTGCCGTCGACGATTACCTGATCTGCCTGGACAAGGTCTACGCCCACGCGAGCTATGTCACGGTCAACGTCAGTTCACCTAACACGCCGGGCCTGCGCAGCTTGCAGTTCGGTGACTCCCTCAAGCAACTGCTGGAAGCCCTGCGCCAGCGCCAGGAAGACCTGGCCGTGCGCCATGGCAAGCGCGTGCCGCTGGCGATCAAGATTGCCCCGGACATGAGTGACGAAGAAACCGTACTGGTTGCCCAGGCCCTGGTGGAAGCCGGCATGGACGCGGTGATCGCGACCAACACCACCCTCAGCCGCGTCGGTGTCGAAGGCCTGGCCCATGGTGATGAGGCGGGCGGTCTTTCGGGGGCGCCGGTACGTGAGCAGAGCACCCATATCGTCAAGGTACTGGCCGCCGAGCTGGCTGGGCGCTTGCCGATCATCGCCGCAGGAGGCATCACCGAAGGCAAGCACGCGGCCGAGAAGATCGCTGCGGGTGCCAGCCTGGTGCAGTTGTACTCCGGCTTTATCTACAAGGGGCCGGCGCTGATCCGCCAGTCGGTGGACGCGATCGCAGCACTGCCAAAAGCCTGAACTGCACCCATTAAAAAGGGCTCCATCAAGGAGCCCCCTGGGCCGAAGCCCGCCGCCCGGATGGGGCGTGCGTGGTTAAGTCGTTAAATCTTCATCGGTGGTGATGTCGGAATTAGTTGCCCTTGATTAGCCGACGGCGTGAAGTTCGTTGAGTCTGTGGATTCCCGCAGTGCCAGTCATACCGTCCCAGTTGTCGCCGCGTCCTTCTCGCCAGCCGTTGATCCAGGCTTGGCGTACCGACGGTAGAGTAAATGGGCAAAGCTCACGGGATTTGCCATGAACGCCATATTGATATCCGCGTAAAAATGCTCTTTCCAACGGATCACGCTTAAGTCTTCTCATAGGGTGTTTCCCTCACTTGTTGACTGTCTTGATATCCTTCGGCCCCGCTTGGGGCCGGGCAGAGTTTTTCTGCCGTTGGTGGGCTCGCTGCCGGCGTGGCGAGCCTATGTGTCGGCGTCGTTACGGCGCCAACCTGTGTTGAGTTCTAACCAATAGGTCACATGGATTCAATGATCGTTTTGTCATAAGCACGTAACGATAACGATGCTATAGCCATAAGCTGGGATGGCTTTTCGCCCCATTTGTGGGGCAAAGCCAGCTATGATGCACCCTGCATAGAGGATGGGTTTAATCCTTTAGTGAGAATGCCCGCCCGTTGCAGTCGGTTATTATTCGACGAAGGGTCGGAATATTTCTTTTTGTTACAGCTAATTGTTTATCTGCCCCGTCAATAAAGGCCCAAACGCCTGTCGGACGGGGTGGGACGGCACATTTGTGCCACGCGAGCACTCTTCAAGAAAAGTGCTTGATTGAAAACCGAGCCGGCGATGCGTCGCCCGTTCATTTATTGCTGAAAAGCCTGGAATGCCCCATGTCGGACCGTTTTGAACTCTTCCTCACCTGCCCCAAGGGCCTCGAAGGCCTGCTGATCGAGGAAGCCGTCGGGCTTGGCCTTGAGGAAGCCCGCGAGCACACCTCGGCCGTGCGCGGCATGGCCGACATGGAAACCGCCTACCGCCTGTGCCTCTGGTCGCGCCTGGCCAACCGCGTATTGTTGGTGCTCAAGCGCTTCCCGATGAAGGACGCCGAAGACCTCTACCACGGCGTGCTGGATATTGAGTGGGCCGACCACATGGTGCCGGACGGTACCCTGGCTGTTGAATTCAGCGGCCACGGCTCGGGTATCGACAACACTCACTTCGGCGCGCTGAAGGTCAAGGATGCGATCGTCGACAAGCTGCGCACGCCGACCGGCGAACGCCCGTCCATCGACAAGATCAACCCGGACCTGCGCATCCACCTGCGTCTGGACCGTGGCGAAGCCATCCTGTCCCTCGACTTGTCGGGCCACAGCCTGCACCAGCGCGGTTACCGGCTGCAGCAGGGTGCGGCACCGTTGAAGGAAAACCTGGCCGCCGCGATCCTGATCCGTGCCGGCTGGCCACGCATTGCCGCTGAAGGCGGCGCGTTGAGCGACCCGATGTGCGGCGTGGGCACCTTCCTGGTGGAAGGCGCAATGATCGCCGCCGACATAGCGCCCAACCTGAATCGTGAACTGTGGGGCTTCACCACCTGGCTGGGCCACGTCCCGGCGCTGTGGAAGAAGCTGCACACAGAGGCTGCCGAACGCGCCGCCATCGGCATGAACAAGCCGCCCCTGTGGATCCGAGGCTACGAAGCCGATCCCCGCCTGATCCAACCCGCGCGCAACAACATCGAACGCGCAGGCCTGAGCCATTGGATCAAGGTGTACCAGGGCGAAGTCGGCACCTTCGAGCCGCGTCCGGACCAGAACCAGAAAGGCCTGGTGATCTGCAACCCGCCGTACGGCGAGCGTCTGGGTGACGAAGCCAGCCTGTTGTACCTCTACCAGAACCTCGGCGAGCGTCTGCGCCAGGCGTGCATGGGCTGGGAAGCGGCGGTGTTCACCGGCGCGCCGGACCTGGGCAAGCGCATGGGCATCCGCAGCCACAAACAGTATTCGTTCTGGAACGGCGCGTTGCCGTGCAAGCTGCTGCTGATCAAGGTCAATCCAGACCAATTCGTCACCGGCGAGCGTCGCACCCCGGAACAGCGCCAGGCTGAGCGTGAGCAAGCCGCTTACGATCAAGCCCCGGCTGAGCCGCAAGAGCGCCAGTACAACAAGAACGGCAACCCGATCAAACCCGCGCCGGCACCTGTGGTCGAGCAGGCGCGCCTGAGCGAAGGCGGGCAGATGTTCGCCAACCGCCTGCAGAAGAACCTCAAGCTGCTGGGCAAGTGGGCCAAGCGTGAAGGCGTGGATTGCTACCGTGTGTACGACGCCGACATGCCGGAATACTCCATGGCTATCGACCTGTACCACGATTGGGTCCACGTCCAGGAATACGCCGCACCGAAATCCATCGACCCGGAAAAAGCCTCTGCGCGTATGTTCGATGCCCTGGCCGCGATTCCCCAGGCGCTGAACATCGACAAGAGCCGCGTGGTGGTCAAGCGTCGCGAGCGTCAGAGCGGCACCAAGCAGTACGAGCGCCAGAGCGCCCAGGGCAAG
The DNA here is from genome assembly GCF_013386605.1 of Pseudomonas sp. IPO3749. Lineage (NCBI taxonomy): Bacteria > Pseudomonadati > Pseudomonadota > Gammaproteobacteria > Pseudomonadales > Pseudomonadaceae > Pseudomonas > Pseudomonas sp. IPO3749. The sequence continues at coordinate 12,294 of NZ_JACARN010000067.1, forward strand.
TTCACCGAAGTCAGCGAAGGCGGTGTGAAGTTGCTGGTCAACCTCACCGACTACCTGGACACCGGCCTGTTCCTCGACCACCGCCCGATGCGCATGCGCATCCAGAAAGAAGCGGCCGGCAAGCGCTTCCTCAACCTGTACTGCTACACCGCCACCGCCAGTGTGCACGCGGCCAAGGGCGGCGCGCGCAGCACCACCAGTGTCGACCTGTCCAAGACCTACCTGGACTGGGCGCGTCGCAACTTCTCCCTCAACGGTTTCTCCGACAAGAACCGTCTGGAGCAGGGTGACGTGATGGCGTGGCTGGAGGCCAGCCGCGATGAGTTCGACCTGATCTTCATCGACCCGCCGACCTTCTCCAACTCCAAGCGCATGGAAGGCATCTTCGACGTACAGCGCGACCACGTGCAGTTGCTCGACCTGGCCATGGCGCGCCTGGCACCGGGTGGCGTGCTGTATTTCTCGAACAACTTCCGCAAGTTCGTGCTGGAGGACAACCTCAGCGAACGTTATGCGGTCGAGGAAATCAGCGACAAGACCATCGACCCGGATTTTGCGCGCAATGCCAAGATCCACCGGGCGTGGAAAATCACCGCACGCTGATCGCTGCACCAAAAAGCCGCAAGCCTGGATTATTCCGGGCTTGCGGCTTTTTTACGCTGGTCAAACCCAGGGCCGATGGCTATAACTTAAGGCCTAGCCAAAGTGACACCCCCCGCACGCTGGCGTTGTGAGTGTTGCCTATGCCGTTGCAAGCCGTTCGCCCGAAAATCCTAGGCTTTATCAGTGAGCAGGCGTCGGCTTGGCTGGTGGCATTGGTGGTGTTGCTGGCAGGGTTTGCCTTGACCGCGATTGTCGCCTGGGCGGCTTCCGATCTCTATCAGCAACAGGTGCGCCAGCGCTTTCAGTTGCTGGTCAATGAACGCTACACCCGCCTGCAGGAACGTTTCGAAGATCAGGAGCAACGGCTCAACAGTCTGCGGCGTTTCTTCGTCAACTCCGATGATGTGTCCCGCGAAGAGTTCGACGGTTTTGCCCAGCCCTTGTTGTTGCGCGCCCGTGCTTACTCCTGGGCGCCACGGGTGTATCGCGAACAGCGCAGCCAGTTCGAGCAAGAGGTGTCCAGCCAACGCGGTGCACCCTTTTTCATCCGTGAATTGAATTCGGCTGGCGAACTGGCCCCGGCGCCCGAGCGCGACGAATACGTGCCGGTGCTGTACAGCCAGACCCAAAGCTTGCTGGGCGCCCCTCTTGGTTTTGACCTCTTGGCCCAGCCCCTGCGGCGTTCAACCCTTGAACGTGCGCAAAAGACCGGCAAGCTGGCGGTGTCCCAGCCCATGCAATTGGTGGGGGTGGAGCCGGCCTATGCCACCGGGGTTTTACTGGTCGCACCGGTGAGTCACCTGCCCACCTCGGATCAGTCGCAGAACGAGCCCTACGGCTATGTAATGGCGGTGATCAGCATGCGCCAGCTGGTAGCCGACGGCTTGCCCAAGCCGGACCGGGACAACCTGGTCATGCAGATCATCGATACGTCTGACCTGCAGAAGCGCGTGCTCTTCGAGTCCACCAATGAGGTAGGCAGCAGCGACTTGGTCGGCGCGCGCCGCCTCACGCTGGGTGACCATGTGTACGCCCTGAAACTGCGCCCCAGCCAGGTGTTCGACCAGGCCAACCATTCCTCGCTGAACACCATCCTGACCATGGGCGGCCTGCTCAGCCTGCTGCTCAGTGCCTTGCTTTATGTGCTGGTCAGCCAACGCCAGCGCGCTGTGAAGCTGGTGGAGCAACGCACTGCCCAGTTGCGCCTGCGTGAACAGGAATTGCGTGGCGCCCATGGCCAATTGCGCAGTGTGCTGAATGCCGCGACCCAAGTGGCGATCATTGCCACTGACCTGCGCGGTGTGATCAATACCTTCAACGCCGGCGCCGAGCAGATGTTGGGCTTCAAGGCCGATCACGTAGTGGGTACGCACACCTTGGAAAGCCTGCACCTGGCGCCTGAGCTGGAGGCGCGCGCGGCCAGCCTGAGTGTGGCGTTGGGCAAGCGTATTCCCGCCAGCCAGGCGATGCTGGTGGAAAGCCCGGACACCCTGCACGAAGCCCGCGAATGGACCTTGATCCGCGAAAACGGCACCCCGTTGACTGTGAACATGCTGGCCACGGTGTTGCTGGACGACCATGGTTTGTGGATCGGCCACCTGGCGATCTACCTGGACATTACCGAACAGAAACGTGCCTACGAGGCCTTGGCGGCCCGCGACCGCCTGCTCAAGAAACTCAGCGCCCATGTGCCCGGTGGGATCTTCCAGTTCACCCTGGAGCCCCAGGACAACTGGAAATTCATCTACGCCAGCGACGGCATGCGCGACATCTATGAAATCGAACCGAATGTGTTGCAGCAGGATGCGAAGCAGGTCTTCGAGCGCATCCACCCGCTGGATGCGGAACGCGTGCGTGCTTCGATCCGCTTGTCAGCGTTGCAGTTGAGCCATTGGCGCGAGGAATACCGCGTGCTGTTGCCGCAACGCGGCCTGCGTTGGATTCGGGGCGAGGCGACTCCGGAAGAGTTACCCGCAGGCGGTACGTTGTGGCATGGCTACGTGTCGGATATTTCCGATCTGAAGCGGGTAGAAGAAGAACTGCGTGCGCTGTCCATCACCGACTCTTTGACCGGCATCCACAACCGTCGCTATTTCCAGGATCGCCTCAAGGCCGAGATGGTCAGGCTCAACCGCACCTCGGGCAACTTGTCGGTGATCATGCTGGATATCGATCACTTCAAACGCATCAACGACCAGCACGGACACGCCGTCGGCGATGGGGTACTGCAGGAATTGTGCAAGCGCATCAGCCAGCGCCTGCGCCGCACCGATGTGTTCTGTCGCCTGGGTGGCGAGGAGTTCATGGTGCTGTGCCCGCACACCGATGGCGAACAGGCCTACAGCCTGGCGATGGAATTGTGGACGTCGCTGCGCAGTGCGCCGATGGAACCGGTGGGCATCGTCACCGCCAGCTTTGGCGTGGCCAGCTGGCGGGTGGATGAAGGCATTGACGGGTTGCTGCTACGCGCGGACTCGGCCGTGTATGTGGCCAAGCAGGCGGGCAGGGATCGGGTGGAAGCCGAAAGACTGCGCGCTTGAGACCGCCGCAGGCCAATGTGGGAGCGGCCGCCACCACCTTCGGCTGACGATACAAATCCAGCAACACCTGATCCAGCACCGACGAAGCACCCCATGGTTTCGGATCGTTGAGGATCGCCACCACGGCCCAGGTATTGCCGTTGTTGTCGCGGCTGAACCCGGCGATGGCACGCACGGTGTTCAAAGTACCGGTCTTGACGTGGGCTTCACCGCGCATGGCCGTGGTCTTCAGGCGCTTGCGCATGGTGCCGTCGGTGCCGGCGATCGGCATCGAGCTGATGTATTCGGCAGCGTAAGGGCTCTTCCACGCGGCTTGCAGCATGGCCGCCATTTCGCGGGCGCTGACGCGTTCGGCGCGGGACAGGCCGGAACCGTTTTCCATCACCAGGTGCGGCGCGGTGATGCCTTTCTTCGCCAGCCACTGGCGCACCACACGTTGGGCTGCCTTGGCATCGTCGCCGTCGGCGTCGTTGCGGAACTGCGCGCCCAGGCTCAGGAACAGCTGCTGGGCCATGGTGTTGTTACTGTATTTGTTGATGTCGCGGATGATTTCCGCCAGGTCCGGCGAGAAGGCCCGGGCCAGTACCTTGGCATCCTTGGGCACTGGCGCCTGGATATCACGGCCCTGGATGGTGCCACCCAGTTCCTGCCAGATCGCGCGCACGGCGCCGGCGGTGTAGGTGGCGTGGTCGAGCAATGACAGATAAGTCTGCGAGCTGCAGCCATCGGCCAATTGGCCGCTGACCGTGACCGTCACACTGCCATCGGCGGCGGTGACCGGGTTGTAGCGCACATCACCGGTGCACTGCTTGGCGTTGGAGACCTTGACCTGGTTGTCGATGCGAATGCTGGCAATCGGCGGTTCGACCGACACCAGTACGCGGCCGGAGTCATTGCGCGTTACAAAACGCAGGGCCTTGAGGTTGACCAGCAGCGCGTCCGGCTTGACCAGGAACGGTTTGTTCTCGTCGTTGCCGTCGTCATTGAACTCCGGCAACAGCGGCTGGTTGAAGAAACCACGGTCCAGCACCAGGTCGCCGGTGACTTGCTGCACGCCGTTGGCGCGCAGGTCGCGCATCAGCAGCCAGAGTTTTTCCATGTTCAGCTTGGGATCGCCGCCGCCCTTGAGGTAGAGGTTGCCGTGCAACACGCCACCGCTGAGGGTGCCGTCGGTGTAGAACTCGGTTTTCCACTGGTGGTTGGGGCCGAGCATTTCCAGGGCCGCATAAGTGGTGACCAGCTTCATGGTCGAGGCCGGGTTCACGGAGACGTCTGCGTTGAACACGGTCGGCGTGCCGGGACCGTTCAGGGGGATCATTACCAAGGACAACGCAGTGTTTTGCAGCTTGGCTTTGGCCAGTGCCTGTTGAACATTCGGTGGCAGGGTATTGTTGACGGGGGCAGCGGAGACGGAAAAGGCCAGTGGCAGAATAAGACCGGCAAAAAACACAGAACGCAAAGATTTGATCATAAGAAGTAAAACCCTACTGCTGAGGAGGGTGAAAAAGGCGAGGGGTAAATAAGAAAAATCCCTCAATGGTCATGAAAGTGTCGGCATTATGCCCCAAGGTGGAGCCACTTGTAGCTGAACCATAGCTGGTATTCTGCGTTTTTTTTGCAGGCAAATTGCCGCCTGTCCCAGAGAGTCGGGCAATCGCCGCCTTAAACTGCTAAAGTGCCGCCCGTTATTACTTATGAGGATTGTTCCAATGGCGACTAACCGTTCCCAGCGTCTGCGCAAAAAACTGTGCGTTGATGAATTTCAAGAGCTGGGTTTCGAACTGAACCTGGACTTCAAAGAAGACCTGAGTGAAGAAGCGACCGACGCTTTCCTCGAAGCATTCATCAAAGAAGCCATGGAAGCCAATGGTCTGGGCTATGTTGGCGGCGATGACTTCGGTCTGGTTTGCCTGCAGAAGCGTGGCTCGGTCAACGAAGAACAGCGCGTAGCGGTTGAAAGCTGGCTCAAAGGCCGCAGCGAACTGAAAAGCGCTGAAGTCAGCCCACTGCTGGACGTGTGGTATCCGGAAAAGCCGATCAACGCGGCTAAGTGATACTAAAAAAAACGGCGACCTCAGGGTCGCCGTTTTTTTATGCCTTGCGCCAGTTCAGAATCAGCAACGTCAACACCCCCGCCACAATCCCCCAGAACGCCGACCCGATGGAGAACAGCGTCAAGCCGGACGCCGTGACCATAAAGGTGATCAGCGCCGCTTCCCGTTCCTTCGGCTCATTCATGGCGATGCTCAAGCCATTGATGATCGAGCCAAACAGCGCCAACGCCGCAATCGACAGCACCAGTTCCTTGGGCAAGGCTGCGAACAACGCCGCCAAGGTCGCGCCGAACACCCCGGCTATCCCGTAGAACACTCCGCACCACACGGCAGCGGTGTAGCGCTTGTTGCGGTCTTCATGGGCATGAGGCCCGGTGCAGATGGCCGCGCTGATCGCCGCCAGGTTGATGCCGTGGGAGCCAAACGGCGCCAGCACCAATGAGGCCAGGCCGGTGGCGGTGATCAGCGGCGAGGCGGGCACGTTGTAACCGTCGGCCCGAAGCACCGCGACGCCGGGCATGTTCTGGGATGTCATCGCCACGACGAACAGCGGGATACCGATGCTGATGGTTGCGGCCAGCGAGAAGTGCGGCGTGGTCCACACCGGCGTCGCCACTTCCAGATGAAAACCACTGAAGTCCAGCAGCCCCATCAACCCCGACAATACGGTGCCGATTACCAGCGCAGCCAGCACCGCGTAGCGTGGCGACAGGCGTTTGATCACCAGGTAAGTGAAAAACATCCCCAGTACCAGCCCGGTGCGATGCTGCGCGGCGACGAAGATCTCGCTGCCGATCTTGAACAGAATCCCCGCCAGCAAGGCCGCCGCCAGTGACGCCGGGATGCGCTTGACCAGTTTTTCAAAGCTGCCGGTCAGCCCGCAGATCGTCACCAGCACCGCACAGGTGATGTAGGCACCGATGGCCTCGCCATAACTCACGCCGCCCAGGCTGGTGATCAGCAGTGCCGCGCCTGGCGTCGACCAGGCAATGGTGATCGGCGTGCGATAGCGCAGGGACAGGCCGATGCTGCACACCGCCATGCCGATGGAAATCGCCCAGATCCATGAAGAAATCTGCGCCGTGGTCAAACCGGCGGCTTGCCCGGCCTGGAACATCAGGACGAGGGAGCTGGTGTAGCCGGTCATCATGGCGATGAAGCCGGCGACAACGGCCGAGGGAGAAGTGTCGGCCAGCGGGCGCAAAGGCGCTTGGGTGGCGTCGTTCATGGAGAGGTGTTCCTTTTACCTGGATTTTTGCCGCTGTCGGCACGGATTCAAGCCTAAACTCAAACGTAACGACTCATTGCAATACAGCCGACGGCGCAAACAGCCGTACAGTGTGTTGGCGCATCCGGTTGTGTACAATGTGCCCTGTTTTTAGGTGATACTTGCCAGCGACCCGCTGTTGACGTATTACCGTTAATTCGCCGCCGTTCTCCAAACCCGAGTGCCCATGAACGAACAGTTGCAACCTCTCAAGAAACAACCGCGAGCCGGCAAGGCTGGTCGCAGCGGAACCCAGGACGATATCGTCTACGCGCATATCTTCGAGGCGATCCTCGAACAACGCCTGGCACCCGGCACCAAATTGAGTGAAGAGGCACTGGGCGAAATCTTTGGCGTGAGCCGCACCATCATTCGTCGCGCCCTGTCGCGCCTGGCCCATGAAGGCGTGGTCCTGCTGCGGCCCAATCGCGGTGCGGTGGTGGCCAGCCCGAGCGTCGAGGAAGCCCGCCAGGTGTTCCTTGCGCGGCGTCTGGTGGAGCGGGCGATCACTGAACTGGCCGTCCAGCACGCCACGGCCGAACAACTGGCCGAGCTGCGCCAGATGGTCAACGACGAGCGCGACAGCTTTTCCCGTGGCGATCGTGGCGCCGGTATCCGCCTCTCCGGCGAATTCCACCTCAAGCTGGCCGAAGCGGCGAAGAACGCGCCGCTGATCAGCTTCCAGCGCAGCCTGGTGTCCCAGACCTCATTGATCATCGCCCAGTACGAAAGCGGCAACCGCTCGCACTGTTCCTACGACGAGCACACCCAATTGATCGATGCGATCGAAGCGCGGGACGCGGCGTTGGCGGTGAACCTGATGATGCATCACATGGACCACATCGACAGCAAGCTCAACCTCGATGAAGAGAGCGCGTCGGATGATCTGCATGCGGTGTTCTCGCATTTGTTGCAGACCAAGAAGCCGGGTCGCTCCTCAATAAAGCTGTAATTTCCCTGATTCACCGGGGACAAAAATGTGGGAGCGGGCTTGCTCGCGAATGCGGTGGATCAGTCAATACATCTGTTGACTGACACTGCGCATTCGCGAGCAAGCCCGCTCCCACATTTGGTTTTGTTGTTTGGCTGAAATCAGCGCTGGTGCACCAGCTGCCCGGCTGCATACGTCTGCAACACCGTCCGGTCATCCCCCAGCGTCATCAGCACAAACAACGTCTCGGCAATGTTCTTCGCCTGCTTCAAGCGGTAGCTCAGCAGCGGCGTGGCGTTGTAGTCGAGCACTAGGAAGTCCGCATCGGTCCCCGGTTGCAACGTGCCGATCTTGTCTTCCAATCGCAATGCACGCGCACCGCCCAGCGTTGCCAGGTACAGCGACTTGAAGGGGCTCAACCGCGCACCCTGCAATTGCATGACCTTGTAGGCTTCGTTCAAGGTTTGCAGCAGCGAGAAACTGGTGCCGCCGCCCACGTCCGTGCCCAAGCCCACATTCAGTTTGTGCTTCTCAGCCATCGGCAGGTTGAACAAACCGCTGCCGAGGAAGAGGTTCGAGGTCGGGCAAAACGCGACCGCCGAACCGGTCTGCGCCAAACGTGCACACTCGTCATCACACAGGTGCACGCCATGGGCAAACACCGAGCGCTCGCCCAGTAGTTTGTAGTGGTCGTACACATCCAGATAGCCTTTGCGCTCCGGGAACAGTTCCTTCACCCACTCGACTTCCTGCTTGTTCTCACTGATGTGAGTCTGCATGTACAGGTCCGGGTATTCCCCCAACAGTTGCCCCGCCAACGCCAGTTGCTCGGGTGTACTGGTCGGCGCAAAACGTGGGGTGACCGCGTAGTGCAGGCGACCCTTGCCATGCCAGCGTTCGATCAGCGCCTTGCTTTCCTGGTAGCCGGATTCTGCGGTGTCGGTCAGGTAGTTCGGCGCATTGCGGTCCATCATCACCTTGCCGGCGATCATGCGCAGGTCGAGTTTCTCGGCGGCCTCGAAGAACGCATTCACCGACTGCGGATGCACACTGCCAAACACCAGCGCGGTGGTGGTGCCGTTGCGCAGCAGTTCCTTGATGAAAATATCCGCGACCTCTTCGGCGTGGGCCTTGTCGGCGAACTGGCTCTCGCAGGGGAAGGTGTAGGTGTTGAGCCAGTCCAGCAACTGCTCGCCATAGGCGCCGACCATGCCGGTTTGCGGCAGGTGGATGTGGGTGTCGATCAGGCCGGGCGTGATCAGCGCGTCCTGGTAGTGGGTGATTTCGATATCGGCAGGCAGGGTTGGCAGCAAATCGCTGGCATGGCCGACGGCGCTGATCTGACCGTTTTCGATCACCAGCAGGCCGTCTTCAAAATATTCGTAGGAGGCGTCGATCCCCACTTCAGCAGGGTCGGCGATGCTGTGCAGGAGGGCGGCACGGTAGGCTTTGCGAGTCAAAGGCATGGTGATCTCAATTCAAAGGGCTTGGCTGCGACGTGAAGCCGGCAGCAGTTTGGCAATAGGTTCGGCGCTGGCAGTGTGCTGGCCGAAATTGGCGTTATAAGTGGCGATGATTTCGCCGGCGATGGAGATGGCGATTTCCACCGGCAACTTGCCCTTTACCTCTGTGAGGCCCATGGGGCAGCGCATGCGTTGCAATTGCGCGGCGTCGAAGCCGCGATCACGCAGGCGGTGTTCGAACTTGACTCGCTTGGTCTTCGAACCGATCAGGCCGAAGTAGGCGAAGTCATTGCGCTTGAGCAGGGCGGCGGTGAGTTCCAGGTCCAGCGCGTGATTATGGGTCATGACGATGCAGTAACTGCCCACCGGCAGGTCGGCAATTTCATCGACCGGCTCTTCGCTGACGATTTTACGCACGCCTTGAGGGATATGTTCCGGAAACTCCTGGTCCCGCGAATCGATCCAGCGCACACGGCACGGCAAGCTGGCCAGCAACGGCACCAGCGCACGGCCGACGTGGCCGGCGCCAAACACCGCGATCTGCGCCTGCACCTGGCCCATGGGCTCGAACAGCAGCACGGTCACGCCGCCGCAGCACTGGCCCAGGCTGGCGCCCAGGCTGAAGCGCTCCAGGTGGGTGTTCTGCTGACCGCGTACGAGCATCTCGCGGGCGATCTGCATCGCCTTGTATTCCAGGTGCCCGCCGCCGATGGTGTCGAAGGTCTGCGCGGCGCTGATCACCATCTTCGAACCGGCGTTGCGCGGCGTGGAGCCGAGCTCTTCGATGATGGTTACCAGGACGCAGGGTTCGCCGCTGGTTTGCAGATTCGCGAGGGCGCTGATCCAGTTGTTCATGTCTACCTCAACATTTCTGTTGTCAGTTCGGCCGTCTTCGCGAGCAAGCCCGCTCCCACATGGGAATGCATTTCAAATGTGGGAGCGGGCTTGCTCGCGAAGGCCGCGCCTCGGTTTAAAGCGAAGCCATCTCGGTATCAGCCTCAACCACCTTCGCCGCCTTTAACTGCCGCATTTGTTCGCAGCCCCACAACACCCGCTCCGGTGTCGCTGGCGCATCGATCTTGGGCTGATGGCGATAGTCACCAAGACTCGCCACCGCATCCTTGATCGCGCACCACGAAGCAATCCCAAGCATGAAAGGCGGTTCGCCCACGGCCTTGGAATGGAACACCGTGTCTTCCGGGTTCTTGCGGTTTTCCACCAGCTTAACCCGCAGGTCCAGCGGCATGTCGGCCACGGCCGGGATCTTGTAGCTGGCCGGGCCGTTGGTCATCAGCTTGCCCTTGTTGTTCCACACCAGTTCCTCCATGGTCAGCCAGCCCATGCCCTGGATAAAGCCGCCTTCGACCTGGCCGATGTCGATGGCCGGGTTCAGCGAGGCGCCGACGTCGTGGAGGATGTCGGTGCGCAGCATCTTGTATTCGCCGGTCAGGGTGTCGACGATCACTTCGCAGCAGGCTGCGCCGAAGGCGAAGTAGTAGAACGGCCGACCGCGCGACTGGCTACGGTCGTAGAAGATTTTCGGGGTCTTGTAGAAGCCGGTACTGGAGAGCGAAACCTGGGCGAAATAGGCCTGCTGGATCAGCGCCTCAAAGGTGAGGATCTGATCCCGCACGCGCACATGGCCGTTGTGGAATTCCACGTCCGCTTCGCTCACGTCGTACTTGCGTGCGGCGAATTCCACCAGGCGCTGCTTGATGGTTTCGGCGGCGTTCTGTGCGGCCTTGCCATTCAAGTCGGCACCGCTGGAAGCGGCGGTCGGTGAGGTGTTGGGCACCTTGTCGGTGTTGGTGGCGGTGATCTGCACGCGGTCGATTTCGACCTGGAACACTTCGGCCACCACCTGCGCAACCTTGGTGTTCAAACCCTGGCCCATCTCGGTGCCGCCATGGTTCAGGTGGATGCTGCCATCGGTGTAGATATGGATCAGCGCACCGGCCTGGTTGAGGAAGCTGGCGGTAAACGAAATGCCGAACTTCACCGGAGTCAACGCCAGGCCTTTTTTCAGGATCGGGCTGTGGGCGTTGTACAGGCGGATCGCTTCGCGGCGTTCGGCGTATTGGCTGCTGGCTTCCAGTTCGGCAGTCATCTCTTCGAGCATGTTGTGCTCGACGGTCTGGTAGTAGTGGGTGACGTTGCGCTCGGTCTTGCCGTAATAGTTGGCCTTGCGCACCGCCAGTGGGTCCAGCGCCAGATGGCGAGCGATGGCGTCCATCACTTCCTCGATGGCAACCATGCCTTGCGGGCCGCCGAAACCACGGTAGGCGGTGTTGGACGCGGTGTTGGTCTTGCAGCGATGGCCGTTGACCGTGGCATCGCCCAGGTAATACGAATTGTCAGCGTGGAACATCGCACGGTCGACAATCGAGTTGGACAGGTCCGGCGAACAGCCGCAGTTGCCCGCCAGCTCCAGGTTGATACCGTGCAGGCGCCCTGTGTCGTCGAAGCCCACGTCGTATTCGATATAGAAGGGGTGGCGCTTGCCGGTCATCAACATGTCTTCGACGCGCGGCAGGCGCATCTTGGTCGGCTGGCCAGTCAGGCGCGCGACCACCGCGCACAGGCAGGCGGGGCTGGCCGCCTGGGTTTCCTTGCCGCCGAAACCACCGCCCATGCGGCGCATGTCGACGACGATTTTATTCATCGACACGTCCAGCACTTCGGCCACCAGTTTCTGCACTTCGGTGGGGTTCTGCGTGGAGCAGTAGACGATCATGCCGCCGTCTTCGGTAGGCATCACCGAAGAGATCTGGGTTTCCAGGTAAAAGTGTTCCTGGCCGCCGATGTGCAGGGTGCCCTGGATACGGTTTTTCGCCGTGGCCAAGGCGCCCGCTGAATCGCCGCGCTGGTGGGTGTGGCTGTCGAGCACAAAATGCTTCTTGCGAAAGGCCTCGACCACGTCCAGCACCGGTTCCAGGTCTTCATATTCGATCACCGCGGCCATCGCGGCTTTGCGTGCGGTTTCCAGGTCGCGGGCGGCAACCGCCAGCACGACCTGGCCGACGAACTGCACGGTGTCGATGGCCAGCAATGGATCACCTGGCATCAAGGGGCCGATGTCTTTCAGCCCCGGCACGTCTTCATGGGTGATGACAATGCGCACGCCGTCAAAGGCATAGCAGGGCGCGGTGTCGATGCTGAGGATGCGCGCATGGGCGCGGTCGGACATGCGCGCATACAGGTGCAGTTGGTTGGGGAATTCCAGGCGGTCATCGATGTACTGCGCTTCACCGGACACGTGCTTGGCGGCGCTGTCATGCTTGACGCTGCGACCGACCCCGGAGGTCAGGTCCTGGGCGAACAGTTCGGCCAGCTCAGCCTGGGTTTTAACGACGGCGTGATGGTTAGACATAAGCGGTCACCCGAGTCTCGATGTGCGGCGTTTGCAGCTCGATGAAGTATTTGCGCAGCAGGTTCTGCGCGCTGAGCAGGCGGTATTCCTTGCTGGCGCGGAAGTCCGACAGCGGGGTGAAATCCTCGGCCAGGGCGGCGCAGGCTTTCTCGACAGTAGCGGAATTCCAGGTGGCGCCAACCAACGCGGCTTCGCAGCTTTTGGCGCGTTTGGGGGTAGCCGCCATGCCGCCGAACGCCACGCGGGCCTCGTTGATCACCCCGTTTTCGATCTTCAGGTTGAACGCGGCGCAGACGGCGGAAATATCATCGTCCAGGCGCTTGGAGACCTTGTAGGCGCGGAACAGCGTGTGGCCTTTGGGCACGATGATCTTCTCGATGAACTCGCTGTCCTGGCGCGCGGTGACGCGGTAGTCGATGAAGTAATCTTCCAGCGCCAAGGTGCGGCGGGTTTCGCCTTTGCACAAGACGATCTGCGCGCCCAAGGCGATCAGCAGTGGCGGCGAATCACCGATCGGCGAGGCGTTGCCGATGTTGCCGCCCAGGGTGCCCTGGTTGCGTATCTGCAGGGAAGCGAAGCGGTGCAGCAGCTCGCCGAAGTCCGGGTATTCATGGTGCAGCGCGGTGTAGCAGTCGGAGAGGGCGGTGGCGGCGCCGATTTCCAGGCGGTCGTCGAAGTCGTCGATGCGCTTCATTTCTTCAATGTTACCGACGTAGATCATCACCGGCAGCGTGCGGTGGAACTGGGTGACTTCCAGCGCCAGGTCGGTGCCGCCGGCCAACAAGCGGGCTTGCGGGTAGGCGTCATAGAGGTCGGCCAGGTCGGCGACGGTCAGTGGCACCAGGCAGCGTTTATCGCCGCTGTTGAGTTCACCGGTTTGCGTGGGTGCGATGGCTTTGAGGCGGGCAATGGTCTCGGCCTGGCGGCTGTCGAACTGATCCTGGGGTTTGTTGCAGCAAGCCTGCTCGGCGGCGGCAAGGATCGGGCGATAACCGGTGCAGCGGCACAGGTTGCCGGCCAGGGCTTCGTGGGCTTTTTGGCTGTCGGGGGCGTCGCTGTTCTTTTGCAGGGCGAACAACGACATCACGAAGCCGGGGGTGCAAAAGCCGCATTGCGAGCCGTGGCACTCGACCATGGCTTGTTGGACGCTGTGCAGTTGGCCCTGGTGCTTGAGGTCTTCAACGCTGATCAGTTGCTTGCCGTGCAACGACGACACAAAGGTCAGGCACGAATTGAGGCTGCGATAACGGATCTGCTCGGCGCCTTGAGCATCCGTATGCAACTCACCGACCACCACGGTGCAGGCACCGCAATCGCCGCTGGCGCAGCCTTCCTTGGTGCCGGATTTGCCCAAATGCTCACGCAGATAGTTGAGCACCGTCAGGTTGGGGTCCAGGGCGTGCTCGCTACGGAGTTCCTGGTTAAGTAAAAACTGGATCACGGAAGGCCTCGCAGACTCATTATTGTTGTTAACCGCTTTGCGCCGAATCTAGTCATGTCTGACTTTTCGGTCAACGATTTTCTGACCAGAAGGTCAAGAAAATGCAGTCACAACACTTTCAATTATGGTCCAGTCTTCTGGAACCGGTGTTTTTGGGGGCTTGTGGGTGTTCATCGCTGCTTATTCCGTGCCAAATTCTGAAAGGTGGGCGTAGCGCCATCAGCCAGCCAATGCGCTACACTGCCGCGCTTGTACCGATAGAAGATTTTGAAGGGAAAACATGACGTTCAAGGCGCCGGACAGTCTCGCCGAGCAAATTGCTCACCACCTCGCCGAACGCATCATTCGCGGCGATCTCAAGCCTGGGGAGCGGATCCAGGAGCAAAAGGTCACGCTGGCACTCAATGTCAGCCGTGGTTCCGTGCGCGAAGCCTTGCTGATCCTCGAACGCCGCCACCTGATCGCGATCCTGCCGCGTCGTGGCGCCCACGTCACCGAACTCACGGCGCACAAGGTGCAGAGCCTGTGCACCTTGATGGGCGAGCTGTACATCCTGCTCGGCAACGCGGTGGCCCAGGGCTGGCAGACCCAGGCCGACATGGCGCCGTTCATGCAGATCCAGCAGCGCCTGATCGCCAGCTTCGAGCGCCAGGACATCCGCGCCTTCGTCGAAGAAAGCTTCAATGTGATGCGCGCCGCGTACCCCTTCGCCAACAACCCGTATCTGCAGGAAACCGTCGAGAACCTGCAGCCGGCGATGAACCGCGCCTATTACCTGGCGCTGGATCAACGCAAGGCGTCCATGAGCGAGTACCTGGCGCTGTTCGAGCAACTGCTCGCCGCCGTGCTGGCCCGTGACCTGCCGCAGATCCGCCAAGTGCTGTCGGCCTACGGCGAGCGCAGTTGCTCGCTGGTCATCGCTGCGTTGGCGGACGCCTAAACGTGCGGCTCAAGTGCATCAAACTGGCGGGGTTCAAATCCTTCGTCGACCCGACCACGGTGAACTTCCCCAGTAACATGGCGGCGGTGGTCGGGCCCAACGGTTGCGGCAAGTCGAACATCATCGACGCCGTCCGTTGGGTGATGGGCGAGAGCTCGGCCAAGAACCTGCGTGGCGAGTCGATGACCGACGTCATCTTCAACGGCTCAACCAGCCGCAAGCCGGTGAGCCAGGCCAGCATCGAACTGGTGTTCGATAACTCTGACGGCACCTTGATTGGTGAGTACGCGGCCTATGCGGAAATTTCCATTCGCCGCAAAGTGACCCGCGACAGCCAGAACAGCTACTTCCTCAACGGCACCAAATGTCGGCGCCGCGACATCACCGATATCTTCCTGGGCACCGGCCTGGGCCCGCGCAGCTACTCGATCATCGAGCAGGGCATGATCTCCAAGCTGATCGAAGCCAAGCCTGAAGACCTGCGCAACTTCATCGAGGAGGCGGCCGGCATCTCCAAGTACAAGGAGCGCCGTCGCGAGACCGAAAACCGTATCCGCCGCACCCATGAAAACCTCGCCCGCCTGACTGACCTGCGCGAAGAGCTGGAGCGTCAACTTGAACGCCTGCACCGCCAGGCCCAGGCCGCCGAGAAATATCAGGAATACAAGGGCGAAGAACGCCAGCTCAAGGCGCAACTCTCGGCCCTGCGCTGGCAGGCGCTGAATGATCAGGTCGGCCAGCGCGAAGCGATCATCGGCACCCAGGAAATCAGCTTTGAAGCGCTGGTGGCCGAGCAGCGCAACGCCGACGCCAGCATCGAACGCCTGCGTGACGGTCACCATGACCTGTCCGAGCGCTTCAATCTGGTGCAGGGCCGTTTCTATTCGGTGGGCGGCGACATTGCCCGCGTCGAGCAGAGCATCCAGCACGGTCAGCAGCGCCTGCGCCAATTGCAGGATGATTTGAAGGAAGCCGAACGCGCACGCCTGGAGACCGAATCGCACCTGGGCCACGACCGCACCTTGCTGCTGACCCTCGGCGAAGAGCTGGACATGCTCACCCCCGAGCAGGAAGTTACCAGTGCCGCCGCCGAAGAAGCCGCCGCCGCCCTGGAAGAATCCGAAACCACCATGCATGGCTGGCAGGAGCAGTGGGACACGTTCAACCTGCAATCCGCCGAGCCACGCCGTCAGGCCGAGGTGCAGCAGTCGCGCATCCAGCAACTGGAAACCAGCATGGAGCGTCTGGCCGAGCGCCAGCGCCGGACGCAGGAAGAACGCGCATTGCTGTCCGCCGACCCGGAAGACGCGGCGATCATGGAACTGAGCGAGCAACTGGCCGAAAGCGAAATGACGCTGGAAGAGCTGGAAGCCAGCGAAGAACAACAAGTGGAGCGCCTGGAGCAATTGCGTCAGCAACTGCTACAGGCGACCCAGGCGCAGCAGCAGGCCCAGGGTGATTTGCAGCGGCTCAATGGTCGATTGGCATCCTTGGAAGCCTTGCAGCAAGCCGCGTTGGATCCGGGCACCGGCACTGCCGAATGGCTGCGCGATCAGCATCTGGCCGAGCGACCACGATTGGCTGAAGGCTTGAAAGTGGAGGCGGGCTGGGAGCTGGCGGTGGAGACCGTGCTCGGCGCCGACCTGCAAGCCGTGCTGGTGGATGATTTTGGCGGGTTCGACCTGTCCGGTTTTGCTCAAGGCGATTTGCGTTTGCTCAGCCCGGCCGCCGACGGCACGCGGGTGCCGGGCAGCCTGTTGGATAAGGTTGAAGCAGCGATTGATCTATCGCCTTGGCTGGGCCAGGTCAAACCGGTCGAATCACTGGAGCAGGCCTTGGCTCGGCGCGGCCAACTCGGCGCCGGTGAAAGCCTGATCAGCCGCGACGGCTACTGGGTCGGCCGGCACTTCCTGCGTGTACGTCGCGCCAGTGAAGCCGAAAGTGGCGTATTGGCCCGTGGCCAGGAAATCGTCAACCTGATCGCCGAACGCGAAGAACGCGAAGCCACCCTCGAAAGCCTGGAAACCGAACTGCAAACCCTGCGCGCCACCCAGCGTCAGCAAGAGACCGGTCGCGAACACCTGCGGCGCCTGTTGCAGGACGAAGCGCGCCAGCAAGGCGAATTGAAAGCCCAGCTTTCCGCGAGCAAAGCCAAGGTCGAGCAACTGACCCTGCGCCGTACCCGCCTCGACGAAGAAGTGGCAGAGATGGGCGAGCAACGCGCCCTGGAACACGAGCAGATTGGCGAAGCGCGCCTGCAATTGCAGGAGGCCCTCGACAGCATGGCGCTGGACACCGAGCAGCGCGAACTGCTGCTGGCCCAGCGTGACAGCCTGCGCGAACGCCTCGACCGTGTGCGCCAGGAAGCCCGCCAGCACAAGGATCACGCGCATCAGCTGGCGGTGCGCCTGGGCTCGCTCAAGGCCCAGCACGCGTCCACCGCCCAGGCCCTTGAACGCCTGGAGATGCAGTCCGAACGCCTCACCGAAAAGCGCGAACAACTGAGCCTCAACCTGGAAGAGGGCGAAGCGCCGCTGGAAGAGCTGCGCCTCAAGCTCGAAGAATTGCTCGACAAGCGCATGACCGTCGACGAAGAGCTCAAGACCGCGCAGATCGCCCTGGAAGACGCCGACCGCGAACTGCGCGACGCCGAAAAGCGCCGGACCCAGGCCGAGCAGCAATCCCAGCTGATCCGCGGCCAACTCGAACAGCAGCGCATGGAATGGCAAGCCCTGACCGTGCGCCGCAAGACCCTGCAAGACCAGTTGCTGGAAGACGGCTACGACCTGCACGGCGTGCTCAATACCCTGACCGCCCAGGCCAATGAGAAAGACGCCGAAGAAGAACTTGAGCGGATTGCTGCGCGTATTCAACGCCTGGGCGCGATCAACTTGGCGGCCATCGACGAGTACCAGCAACAATCCGAGCGTAAACGTTATCTGGATGCCCAGGACGCCGACCTGGTCGAAGCCCTGGACACCTTGGGAAACGTGATCCGCAAGATCGACAAGGAAACCCGTAACCGCTTCAAAGATACCTTTGATCAGATTAATGGCGGTTTACAGGCCTTATTCCCAAAAGTTTTCGGCGGTGGCAGCGCTTACTTGGAACTGACGGGCGAAGATCTACTCGATACAGGGGTAACGATCATGGCGCGGCCTCCGGGCAAGAAGAACAGCACCATCCATTTGTTGTCCGGCGGCGAAAAAGCCCTGACCGCGTTGGCCCTGGTATTTGCCATCTTCAAGTTGAACCCGGCGCCGTTCTGCATGCTCGACGAAGTTGACGCCCCGCTGGATGACGCTAACGTTGGACGGTATGCACGGTTGGTTAAAGAGATGTCCCAGACCGTGCAGTTCATCTATATCACCCACAACAAGATCGCCATGGAGATGGCGGATCAATTGATGGGGGTGACGATGCACGAACCGGGCTGTTCACGTTTGGTTGCGGTGGATGTGGAAGAAGCGATGGCGATGGTGGAGTCTTGAACCATGCCGAGACAGAATTTTTATAGTGCGCGGTAAGACGCTTTACCGGTCTGGCGAAAGTGGCAAATGGACATATTTGTTCAAGGCATTTTGACAGACGGTGTAAAGTTATCTTTGGTCGTGCTAGTTTAATGTCAAATTTTCGTATGCGTGGGCAAAACGTCAGTCAGAACATAGAGTTGGCGCCACGTTTTAAAGCGGTTTGCACGTTGCTAAACCCCTTATTTTTCAGCATTTTTTATTAGAGGCACGGGATTACATGGAAATCGGTCTGCGCGAGTGGCTGATCGTCATCGGCATAATTGTCATTGCCGGTATTCTTTTTGATGGCTGGCGCCGCATGCGCGGTGGCAAGGGCAAGCTTAAATTCCGTCTGGACCGCAACCTGTCCAACTTGCCTGACGACGACGGCAGCGCCGAGCTGCTGGGGCCGCCCCGTGTGCTGGATACCCATAAAGAACCGCAACTGGACGAGCACGACTTGCCGTCGATGAGCGCGCCGGTGCGTGAAGCCCGCGAGCCGTCTTCCAAGCGTGGCAAGCGCGCCGCGCCGGTGGTGGCCGAGCCGCGCCAGGCCGATCTGGACCTGGACGTCGATGACGGCCCGAGCTTCAGCAGCCGCGACGATGATTTCCCGGATGAAAACGCGGGCAAGAACGCGCCGCGCCAATCCGTGAACGACCAGCCTGCCGCCGAAGAAGTGCTGGTGATCAGCGTGATCTGCCGCGATGCCGCCGGCTTCAAGGGCCCGGCTTTGTTGCAAAATATTCTGGAAAGCGGCCTGCGTTTCGGCGAGATGGATATCTTCCACCGCCACGAAAGCATGGCCGGTAACGGCGAAGTGCTGTTCTCCATGGCCAACGCGGTCAAGCCGGGCACCTTCGACCTGGACGATATCGACCTGTTCAGCACCCCGGCGGTGAGCTTCTTCCTCGGCCTGCCAGGCCCGCGTCACCCGAAACAGGCGTTCGACGTGATGGTCGCCGCAGCCCGCAAGCTGTCCCAGGAACTGAACGGCGAACTCAAGGACGACCAACGCAGCGTCCTGACCGCCCAGACCATCGAGCATTACCGTCAGCGCATCGTCGAGTTCGAGCGTCGCGCCCTGACACAAAAACGCTGAGGATTGCTCCTCGGCGTTGTCGGATAGAATAAGCGCACTAACATATTGAGCAGCTTCGGCTGCTCTTTTGCTTTCTGAGAGAACACCCATGACCGCCGCCCACACCCGCATCCTCGAACTGCGCGCTGAACTGGATCAGCACAACTACCGCTACCACGTCCTCGACGAGCCGAGCATTCCGGACGCCGAGTACGACCGGCTGTTCCATGAGCTCAAGGCCCTGGAAGCCGAGCACCCGGACCTGGTCACGCGCGACTCCCCGACGCAGCGGGTCGGCAGTGCGGCGTTGTCGGCGTTCACCCAGGTCAAGCATGAGATCCCCATGCTCAGCCTCGGCAACGCGTTTGATGAAACCACCATGCTGGAGTTCGATCGCCGGGTCACCGAAGGCCTCGACCTGCCGGCCGGCGATCTGTTTGGTGGTGGCGCGGTGGTGGAATACAGCTGCGAACCTAAGCTGGATGGCCTGGCGGTCAGCCTGCTGTATCAGGACGGTGAGCTGGTGCGCGGCGCCACCCGTGGCGACGGTACCACCGGCGAAGACATCAGCGTCAACGTGCGCACCGTGCGCAATATCCCGTTGAAACTGCACGGCAGCGGCTGGCCGGCGACCCTGGAAGTGCGGGGCGAAGTGTTCATGTCCAAGGCCGGTTTCGAGCGGCTCAATGCCTCGCAACTGGAAGTCGGCGGCAAGACTTTCGCCAACCCGCGCAACGCGGCGGCCGGCAGCCTGCGCCAGTTGGATTCGAAGATCACCGCCAGCCGACCCTTGGAGTTTTGCTGCTATGGTGTGACCACCGACATCAGCGACACCCACATCGGCAACCTGCAACAGTTGCAGAAATGGGGCATGCCCATCAGCCATGAGCTGAAGCTGGCCAAGGGCATCCAGGATTGCCTGGATTACTACCGCGATATCGGCGAACGCCGTAACAGCCTGCCGTATGAGATTGACGGCGTGGTGTTCAAGGTCAACAGCATCGCCTCCCAACGTGAGCTGGGCTTCCGTGCTCGCGAACCGCGCTGGGCCATCGCGCATAAATTCCCGGCCCTGGAAGAGCTAACCGAATTGCTCGACGTGGAGTTTCAGGTCGGCCGCACGGGTGCCGTCACGCCAGTGGCACGGCTCAAACCGGTCAAGGTCGCGGGTGTCACCGTGTCCAACGCCACCTTGCACAACATGGATGAAGTGGCGCGCCTGGGCGTGATGATCGGCGATACCGTGATCATCCGCCGCGCCGGGGATGTGATCCCGCAGGTGGTCTCGGTGGTGCTTGAGCGTCGCCCGGAAAACGCGCGTGCGGTGCCGATCCCTGAGAGTTGCCCGGTGTGCGGTTCCCACGTGGAGCGTACCCAGTTGGTCAAACGCAGCAAGGGCAAGGAAACCGTCAGCGAAGGCGCGGTGTACCGGTGCGTCGGCCGCCTGGCCTGTGGCGCGCAGCTCAAGCAGGCGATCATCCACTTCGTCTCTCGCCGCGCCATGGACATCGACGGCCTGGGCGACAAGACCATCGAGCAACTGGTGGATGAAAAGCTCATCGGCTCGCCGGCCGACCTCTACAAGCTCAAGTACGAGCAGATCATCGACCTGGAAGGCTTTGCCGACATTTCCAGCAAGAAGCTGATCACCGCCATCGAAAACAGCAAGTCTCCGACCCTCGCGCGTTTTATCTACGCCCTCGGCATTCCCGATGTAGGCGAGGAGACCGCCAAGGTGCTGGCGCGCTCCCTGGCCTCCCTGGAGCGCGTGCAGAAGGCCTTGCCCGAAGTGCTCACGTACTTGCCGGACGTGGGCCTGGAAGTGGCGCATGAGATTCATAGTTTCTTTGAAGACAGCCATAACCAGGACGTGATCGGCGCACTGCTGTCGCCGCAAGAGTGTGGACTGCAATTGCAGGATCAGGGCGACCTGAGTGCCGAATTCGCCGCCAGCACCACCCTGGGCGGGTTGCTCGACAAACTGCACGTACCGAGCGTCGGCCCCGGTGCTGCGCAGAAGCTGGCGGACAAGTTCGTCACCCTCGAAGGCGTGATCAAGGCCGACTGGCTCGACATGCGCCAGGCCCTGCCCGAGAAGCAGGCCAAGGCCGTGCGCGAGTTCTTCGACAACGCCGAGAATGCCCGCCGTGCCTTGGCCATTGAGCAACAGCTCAAGGACTTCGGCATGCATTGGGACAGCGAGAAGAAAGTCGTCGAAGGCTTGCCCGAAGCGGGCCACACCTGGGTACTCACTGGCTCCCTGGAGCTGATGAGCCGCGACGTGGCCAAGGAAAAGCTCGAAAGCCTCGGCGCCAAGGTGGCGGGTTCCGTCTCGGCGAAAACCCATTGCGTGGTAGCGGGGCCGGGTGCGGGTTCCAAACTGGCCAAGGCCAGCGAGCTGGGCCTGAAGGTATTGGACGAAGAGGCTTTCGTCGCCTTCCTCGTCAAGCACAACATTACGGTCTGATGTGGACGCTGTGGCGAGCAGACTTTCTGTGGCGAGCGGGCTTGTC